>CAHJXG010000312.1 GCA_903644035.1 Rhodospirillales bacterium | reverse complement strand
TTAATGAAAAATTAATTTCGTGGAGGCTTGAACCAGGTCAAGCCTTAGTAGTGACGTCATAGATCCTTGCGTCTGATCATATCAACGTTTCTCCGCAAGCTTCCTACTGAGACTCAAGCATGTTGGATGCAGGCGATCTCAGACTCCTTCAACGCAGTCGGGGAGAATGGCCGTCAGCCTTGACACAAACCCTATGAACAATAATTTACACTTCAACAAAAAACAACGCAACAAATGATGTTGACGCAACTTCAAATTGAAAAAGGCAGGGCTTAAGATTTACTTTATGGAGAAACTGTCATCGCGCAGGTTGCTCCACGACTGACATTAAATTCCGGCGATCCCGCGCGGGCGCCTCGACCTCGGACGGCAACCCCGTTACGAATTCCTGGATCAAGGCGGGCGTGGCCGCCGATGAACGTTTCCTCCGAGCGGCCACCTCTTCTTCAGCCTCGACGTGATTGCAGACCCGGCTGTTGACTGCCGAATCTGACCCATCCCGGCAGGGAGGCCGAAAGGTTGACATCGCGCCACTTGGGATGACGCGGCGGCTGCAGGAATGCCTCGAACTTCAAGGACAGCGCCTTGGAGAAGCGCACCAGGCGCTCACGCCGCTCTGGGATCGTGTGGTTGTACGCCGCCAGGACAGCGCCGATCGCCACGGTCTCAATGGTTTGGCCCGCAGGCACCAGGGCCGGGTAGTCGGCCGGGGTGAACTGCGACGGCAGGTAGGTCTGCAGCAGCGGCTCGGACAGCGGAACGGGGAGGAGGTGGATGCCGGGCGGCAGCGGGGTGGTGAACCGTGCGGGCTTGCCGGTCACCCGCACCATGGCGGCGATGTCGCCGCGCCGCAGCTTCTCCGCCGCGTCGACGGTCGCATCGAAGACGGGCTGGATCGCGATCCCGAGGCGAGAGAACAGCAGGGTGGATGTCATGGCCGTGCCGGAGCCGCGGTTGTCCATGCTGACCAGCTTCCCCGCGAGGTCGGAGAGCTGCTGTATCTCTGGCTGGGCGAAGACGTGCACCTCCTCGTCGTACAGCTTGGCGATGTACTGAACCTGCTGCTGCACCCCTGGAAATGCCCGCTGCTGCGCCGCCGCGGCGAGCACGTCTGACTGGACGATCGCAACGTCCACGCCCCGCAGATAGAGCAGGTCGGACAGGTTCTGGTAGGATCCCTTCCCGATTATCGGCAGGATGCGCAGGTCATCGACGCCGTCGAGCACGGCGGCGATGTCGGCGGCGAAGCGGGTGTAGGTCCCGTCCAACCCTCCGGAGATGATCCCGACGGCGCCGGCATTCGCCCTGGCCACCGCGTTGGCGCTTGCCTGCGCGCGTGCCAGGCCCGGCATGGCAAGAGTGGCGGCAAACCCTGTCAAGGCGGTGCGGCGGTTCATGGGACGTCTCCTCCTGGATATCCTATGGCAGGCGGGCGAGAAGCTCCGCCGCGGCCGGGTCGCCGAGCGCGCTTGCGTGTCCGTACCATTCCCGAGCCATGGCGGGATCAGCGAAGCCGCCCTTGGCCCCGAGGGACGACAGGATGTTGGGGTCGAAGGTCTTCCCCACCGCAATCGGGGCGGCTGGCGACGCCGGGTAGAGCGGGGCCGCCCGTTCGTAGTATGATCGGGCCTGGGTGACGTTGCCGCGCAGCATGGCGGAGTCGCCCTGCCGCATGAGGACTGCAAACATCGGCGGACCAGCGGTGGCGTCCGGCGGCAGCACAAGCGAGGGAAGAAGCGGGGGCGCCGTGCCCTGGACGATGATGGACGGGTTGCGGGGCGCCGACGGAAGGACCTGGGAGAGGGCGGCCGGGAACCCTCCGCCGAGGACGAGGGCCAGGATGAGGCAGCCGAGCGCCAGGCGGCCTTTGGGAGCCGCCATGCCCGGCGTTCTGTGCGTCGAAGCGCGGTGACGCTTGTCTTCCGTCCCCATGTTTTCACTTCTGGGATGTGGGCGCTGTCTGGAGGTCGTAGGCGAACTGGGCCGCGCCCGCTGCCGGGCACGCGAGCGCGACGGGCCGTGAGTGTCCATCCGAAAAGCCGTTCGGGCAAGTCCCGAACCCGGTCGTTCCGTTACGACAACATGGAGGTGCTGCGGCCTGCGCGGAGGCGCTACAGCAGCGAGCCGCCCTGGCGGCGAAGCAGCCGATACACCAGCAGCAGCGGCGCCGCGGTGAACAGGATCAGGATCGACGCCGCGGCCGCGGCCTCGCCCGGCGCCGTTCCCTCCAGCGACTGCAGCATCATCACCGTCATCGTCGTCCAGCGGCTGCTGTAGAGAACGATGGTCGAGCTGATCTCGGCCGTCGCCGTGACCCACACCAGCACCATGCCGCCGGCCAGCCCCCCGAGCATCAGCGGCACGGTCAGGGTGAGGAAGGTCCTGGTCGGCGACAGCCCCAGGCTGATCGAGGCCTCCTCCAGCGCCGGGTCGATCTGGTGGACGATGGCGCTTGCCGACCGCACGCTGAGCGGCAGCTTGCGGACGACATAGGCCACGACGAGGATCAGCCAGCCGCCGGTCAGCACGGGCCAGCCATCGTTGAACGCGATGACCAGGCCGATCCCAAGCACGGTCCCGGACACCGCGAAGGGCATGGTGGCGACGATGCTCAGCACGGCGGACACGCGGCTGCGCTGCCGGGCGAGCACGTAGCCGACCGGCGCGCCCAGCACGGTCGCCGCCACCGCCGCCAGGCTCGCCAGCGCCAGCGTGTTGGCGAGCGGCCGGTATGATCCCTTGAGCAGGTTGCGGTAGTTCCCAAGCCCCGGCTGCCAGCTCAGCACCGGGCCTTGGAAGTGCTGGAAGGAGATGACGACAACCGCGGCGAACGGCAGGAGCGACAGCAGGACCACTCCCCAGCAGAACGCCGTGGCCAGCAGCCGCCAGCGCCGGCTCACCGGGATCAGCGCCGCGCCGCGCCGGGCGTTCGTCGCGAAGCGCCGGTGCGCCAGGTAGGCGCGCTGCAGCAGCAGCATGACCACCGTGCACCCCACCAGCAGCACGCTGAGGGCACCGGCGGCGGCGACGTTCGGGTCAGACTCGCCTGCAAACAGCTTGAAGATGTCGAGCGCCAGGAATGGCCGGTCCTCGGCCAGCACCGCCGGCACGCCGAAGTTCTCCAGCGCCTCGATGAAGACCAGCAGCGCGCCCGCCAGCACGGACGGCGCCACGATGGGAAACAGCACGGTGCGGAACGCATGCCACCGCGACGCGCCCAGGTTGCGGGCTGCCTCCTCCATCGAGGCGTCAACGGCCCGGAACCCGGCCAGGGTGGGCAGCAGCACGTAGGGATAAAGGGTTAGGGTGAACACGGTGACGATGCCGGCCATGCCGTAGATGGAGCCGGCCGCGATCCCCATGGAGCGCAGTGCCGCGGTGACGATGCCGGCATGGCCGAACAGGAGCACCAAGGCATAGGCGCCGACGAAGGAGGGCAGCACGATGGGCACCGACGCCAGCGCCAGCAGCAGCGGCCTGCCCGGCACGTCGAGCCGGGCCAGGCAGAACGCCAGCGGCACGCCGATCAGGGACGCCAGCGCCATCGACATCGCCCCGGCCGCGAGGCTGTTGCCGAGGCTGCCGACATAGTAGCGGCTCGACAGGACCTGCGCGTAGGCCGCCAGGGTGAAGGCGCCCGCCTCGTCCTGCACGCTGGACCGCAGGACGAACCATAGGGGATACAGCAGGAACAGCCCCAGGAAAGCGAGGGCGAGCAGGCTGATGCCGCCGTGAAAGCGTCCGGAGCTGCCGGGCCGCGTCACGGGGCGGGATAGGCGATGATTTGGCCGGGGTCGTATATGAGGTTCAGCGTGCCGTCCGCTGCCGGCTGCGCGCCCTGTCCCCCCAGGGTCACGACGCGGATGGGGGTGCCGTCCGGGAGCGCCGCGTGCAGGCGCAGGAGCGGCCCCAGGAACTCCCGCAGCTGCAGCCGGACGGCCAGGGTCGGGCCGCCGGCATCGGGGCAACCCGCCAGGCGCATCGTCTCGGGCCGGATGGAGAGCAGGACCTTGGCGCCCGGCGCGCCGGCCCGGCCGCGCACCTGGAACATGGCGCCTCCTGCCGCCACCGTGGTCGCCGAGCCGTCGAAGCCGGCGGCCACGCCGAGGATGATGTTGGTCGAGCCCATGAACTCCGCGACGAACGCGGTTTGCGGCGCGCGATAGATCGTTTCGGGCGTCCCGACCTGCTCGATCCGCCCATCGCGGAGGACGGCGATGCGGTCGGAGATGGCCAGCGCCTCCTCCTGGTCGTGCGTGACGTAGATCGCCGTCAGCCCGAGCGATTTCTGCAGGCGGCGGATCTCGACCCGCATATGCATCCGAAGCTGCGCATCAAGGTTGGACAGCGGCTCGTCGAACAGCAGCACGGCAGGCTTGATCACCAGGCAGCGCGCGATGGCGACCCTCTGCAGCTGTCCGCCGGACAGCTCGTGCGGCCAGCGCGTGTTGTGGGCGGGCAGCTGCACCAGCGCCAGCGCCTCCGCGACCCTGTCCCGGATGTCCCGCCGGCTCACCCTACGCGCCCGCAGGCCATAGGCGACGTTCTGCTCGACCGTGAGGTTGGGGAACACCGCATAGCTCTGGAACACCATGCCGACATTGCGGCGGTGCGCCGGAACCTGGTCGATCCGCTGGTCGCCGAACCAGATGCTGCCGCTCTCCACGTCGGAGAACCCGGCGATCATCCGCAGCAGCGTCGTCTTGCCGCAGCCCGACGGTCCCAGCAGGGTGAACAGCTCGCCCTCGGCGATGGTGGCGGAGATGGCGTCCACCGCCCGAACGCTTCCAAAGGTTCGGACAACGGCGTCAAGCCGGATCGCGGTCACGGGTGGGTCCGCCTGGCCCAGCCCCGTCCGATCAGCGCGTGCTCTGGATCAGCGTCCTCAAGCGGGTCAGGGTCTCGCGACGCGACGCCTCCCACTTCGCGTCGTCGTAAGGCATGATCTTCAGCGCGGACAGCGGGGGCATGTGGCCTGGCATGGCCGCGAGGTCGATGTCCTGGCGTGCCGGCCGACGAAAGGTGGACCGCAGGAGCTGCTCCTGGATGCCTTTCTGATTGATGAAATCGACGAAGGCCTTGGCCGCCTCTGGGTTGGGGCCGTCCTTGATAATCGCGACGCCCTCGGCGATCGCCACGGTTCCGTCCGCGGGGTAGACGACCAGGACCGGCGCGTTGTTCTGCCGCCAGAGGAGGCCGGCATACTCGAGCGAGATGCCCAACGGGTACTCGCCGCTGCCGTTGCCCTCGAAGACGAGGGTGGAGCGGTTCAGCACGCGGGTGTTGGCAAGCAACTTGGCGATGTTGGTCCAGGCCGGGTCTCCCCCGCCCCAGAGCGAGAGGAGGAAGGTGGCATTGACATAGGAGGAGCCTGAGTTCGCCGGGTCGGTATAGGCGATCCTCTCTTTCCATTTCGGGTCGAGCAGGTCGCTCCACCGTTTCGGTCCCTCGGCGGCCGGGATGGCCACCGTGTTCTGGCTGATCGTCAGGACCTGGAGGTTCGTGCCGATCCAAAGATTGTTGGGATCGCGGTACTCCGGCGCGATGGCATTGCGCTCCTTTGCGGCGTAAGGCTCGAAGAGCTTGCTGTTCTCTTTCAGGAGCGACGAACTCACGCCCCAGATGACGTCGGCCTGGGGGCGTGCCTGTTCGGAGACAAGGCGCCGGAACAGCACGCCCGACCCGGTTGATATCACGTCAACCGTGATCCCCGACGCCTTCGTGAAGGCGTCGGCGACCATGCTGTTCACCGTGCTATCATTGGCCGAGTACAACACGAGGTGCGGCTCCGCCGCCGCGCGTCCGCTGGTGCCCAGTGTCGCGAAGCCCAATGCGGCCAGCCCGAGCCGGCAGAGCCACGATGCCACAGTTCCCATCCCGATCCCTTTCACGACGCCTTATGATCTCAGCCCGCCAGCGGCGAGGCGGGCGCCCCCTTGCCGCCAACCCGGCAGGCGGCCCGGCATGATTGGGTCGGCAAAAGCAGCAATCCCATCGCAGGGTGCCGGGCATGGCGGCCTTGTTCAACCCCCGTCCCCGGCGGGTGTGTGAACGCTGTCCGGCCAAGCAAAGGCTTTTCGGGCGAGCGTCCTCGTTCGATGCTTGACCCTCGCTCAGCCCAGGGTGATCCGATCAATCTCGGAGAGGTCGTCCTCGGTCAGCTTCCACGTCCCGGCCCTGGCGTTCTCCTCGATCTGCTCCGGCTTGGTCGCCCCCGCGATCACGCTCGCGACGGGCGCATGGGCCAGGAGCCAGCTGAACGCGAGTTCCACAGGCTTGCGCCCGCACGCTTCGGCGAAATCGATCAGCTTCTCCGACATCTCCCAGTTCTTCTCCGTGAGGTAGCGGTCGGCGAGCCGCTGCGTCTTGGTCAGCCGCGCCTCCTCAGGAAGCGGCATGTTGCGCCGGTACTTGCCGGTGAGCAGCCCGCTGGCGAGCGGGAAATAAGGCAGGAGGCCAAGCCCATAGGCGCGCATCGCGGGCACCAGGTCGCGCTCGGCCTCGCGCACGACCAGCGAATACTCATCCTGGCAGGACACGAACCCGGCGAGATTCAGCGTTTTCGCGGTCCATTGAGCCTCGACCACCTGCCACGCCGGCAGGTTCGAGCAGCCGTAGTAGCGGATCTTGCCCGCGCGTGAGAGATCCTCGAGCGCGCGCAACGTCTCCTCAATGGGCGTGCGCGGATCGGGGCGGTGCAATTGATAGAGATCGATCCAGTCGGTCCTCAAACGCCGCAGGCTTGCCTCAACAGCGGCGAGGATGGTGCGGCGCGAGGCGCCTTCGCTTTCCCCTGTGTCGTCCATCGGCATGCCGAACTTCGTCGCCAGCACGATGCGCTTCCGCGCGTCGCCCAGGACCTGGCCCATGCAGGTTTCCGATCCGCCGCGCTCGCCATAGACATCGGCGGTGTCGAACAGCGTGATGCCGACATCAAGCGCCTTGTGGATGACCCGGCGCGTCGCCTCAAGGTCGATGCGCCCGCCGAAGTTGTTGCAGCCGAGGCCGATCGCCGAGACACGCAGGCCAGACCGGCCGAGGTTGCGCTGTTCCATTGAAGCCTCCGAGGCGTCGTCGCCAACAAGAGTGTTGCCGCCCCAGTTCCGTTTGTCACTCCCGTGGCTTCGGCTCACACCTGCTTGTAAAACAAACTGGCTGAAGGCTGCCGTTTCGTTCCGGAGGCTGTGGTAAGAGAAACAGACAGCGTCCCGCAACGCCGACAGCGGTGACTGCTCCGATGGGTGAGCGGGAGATCGCTGTTCAACTGGCGACACCAGCTCCGGAAGTGACGCCGCGGGCCAACTGCGGACCCGACGTGGCTCTTACCAGGTTCCAGGGTGGTGATCCGGGTGGTGCCGCTGTCGGGTACCCGGTGTGATGGCGGAAGCCGCGAGAGGCTTTTCGCCACCATGCCTGCACCCGACTTGGTCAACCTTTTGGGCCTGACGGCCGACGTCAGGTGCTTCGCGCTGGTGCGGCAGCATCGCTGGCCCAAAGACATATGTTGTCCTGGATGCAACAGTTCCTCGGTGATCAGGTCACCTGCGCCGCCGCACAGTCCGGTCATCAGCGTTGTCGGTGCAAGGCCTGCACGTCCCGTTTCGACGACCTCACCAGCACGGCGCTGGCTGGGCACCACCAGCCGTTGCGGGTTTGGGTCTTATGCCTCTGTTTCACAGGATTGAACTTCTCGAACCGGCAGGTCGCGGGTGAGCCGGGCTTGGCCATTTCGGACGTACAGGCCATGACGGAGCAGTTGCGCCACGGCTTGGTCGCCGAGATGCCAGTGGCAGAACTGGAGGGCGCGCTACGCTCGCCTGGCAGCTTGGGGCTGCGGGCACAAGACAGTCTGCCATGGGCGCGGGCGGGAGAACCCTGCCGCGTCCTGCGCTGTGATGGCGGCCAGCGCCGGGCCGCAGGCGTTGTGCAGCGCACCTGCTGTGCGCGCGACGACACGGCGCAACGCGGCTTTCACCTTGGCCCAGGCAGGCTCGATGAGGTTCAGGTCCGGCGAATAGGTGGGCAGGAAGCGCTAGGTGAAGCCTGAGCGGTCCAGCAGCGCCCGGAACTGTGGGTTTACCCTGGTTCGGTGGACGGTTTGCAGGCATGCGGGCTACGGCTCGGTCAGGGTGGCCTTCCTGTTGGCTTCGCAGGCCATCGGCGGGCGGTAGCCGAGGCCCGAGTGAGGGCGGACGGGATTGTACCAGCCTTCGATGTAGCTGAAGCGGTCATGCGGGCCTCGGCCTGTGACGTGAACCGGCGGCGGCTGAGCAGCGCGGCTTCCAGGGTGGAGAAGAAGCTCTCGGCCATTGGTGTCACCGGGGCGGCCGCTGGTGGCGGGACGGGAGGAACGGCGCCGGTTCTGGGCGGGGATCGCGGCAGGTTTGTCGAGGAAGGATGCGGCGATCGGGGCCGGCGTTCCTCAGGCTTTTGGAACACGATGGTTCCGGAAGGCCGGCGGCCTGCCACCAGCGATGTTTGAACGATCAGCGACGCCGCTCTCTGGGCGGTATCTGTCGCTGGCGGAGCGGGAGGAGCTTGCGATCCTGCATGCACAAGGCACGGGCATACGGGAGATCGCCCGGCGTGTAGGGCGGTCGGCGTCGAACCAAGAGGTTCGCCGGACCTCGACGATCTCGCGGAAGTTGCGGCGCAATGCCACGACCCGCAGCGGCGGCCTGGACTATCGGGCGACTCTCGCCCAGTGGCATGCCGACCGGGCCGTGCAGCGGCCGAAGCCTGCGAAGTTGGCGGGCAACGCGGCGCTGCGGACGTATGTGCAAGATTGGCTGGCCGGCGTGGTCGTTACACCTGGCGGCACTGCGGTTGCCCTGCTCCGGCCCAGGTTGAGCGGCCGGCACCGGTCCGCGGTCGCAACGGCGCGAAGCCACAGGAAGTCACCAGAAAAGTCGATGGGCCTTCAGGTGAGCGGCGACGTGTGGACGAGCGGCGCGTCCGGCGCGGGCTCATCCTGGTCCCGCAAGTGCTGGACGGCATCGGCCAGGTCAGTCGAATTCCAGTATACGATAGCCGCGATCACCAGGTTTGGCTCCAATGTCCGGAACTGCTGCGCTTCCTGGCCATGGTTGGCGATGCGGCCCTGATTGAACATGCGGATCACCTGGGCCAACGCATGCTCCCGTACGGTGGTCCGCCAGTGCGCCTGTTTCTAGACGTCCTCCATCCACGTGACCTCGCCTTCCTCCAGCCCATACCGGGCCGCAACGATCTTCACCTTGCGGGCATCCAGCGCATCCCGGATCACCGCGCTCTGCGTCTTCAGCCGGATTGCCACGCGACGGGCGTTGGCGCGCACGGCGTTGTCCAGCAAGTTGCCCGGCTGATTCCGAACGCTAAGCACCGCAGGCACGATGGGCTGCACCATCTCCCCGATCACGCCGGGGAACATCGCGTCACGCTCAACCATGTCCACCGCCGCCGACACTGCGCCGCAGCTTTCGTGGCCCAACACAACCACCAGCGGGACACCCAGCACGCCGACGCCATACTCGATGCTGCCCAGTGCTGCCGTGTCGACCGTGTTGCCGGCGTTACGAACAATGAAAAGCTCCCCAAGGTCGCGCCCGAACAGCACCTCTGGCGGGACCCGGCTATCGGAGCAGCCGACAAGCACGCAGAACGGCGCCTGGCCGCGCGCCAACTCGATCCGGCGCTGGTGCCGGGTCGATGCGTTTGCGGCGGGGACCAGCGGCTTGTCAGCCCGAAAGGCGTCGTTGCCATCCTGCAACCGTTGCAGTGCCTGCTCTCCGGAAAGGCTGGTGCGCGGCACTGGATCGGCGGCGCGGGCGCGGCTGGGCCAAGTGGCGGCAAACAGGCCGGCTGCAGCGGCGCCAAGGATGGCGCGGCGACGGTGCACGTTACCGGCGCAGCAGAAACATGACACCATGCGGCAATTTTCCCTGGTTGCAGACCATCAAACTCAGTCCAGATCGCAATCGCACCTCGGCATCATTGGGTCAATCTGGTGCCTGTGCCCACCGGAGTTTTTAGTGTGCGTGTCGCTTAGGAGGCGGCTGCTCCGAAGGGCAACTCCAACCTCAAACCGACACTGCCTGCTCGTCACCGCCGGACTCAGGCAAGAGCATTCCGAGCGGGTGCGCCTCACACCGCGGTGCCGTCCGAGCTGCGGCAAAGCCAATCGCAGGGTGCCGCATCACGGCTTGCGTTTGCCTTTCCTTCCTCAACACGGCCGGAGAGGCAGCTTGCCCAGCGACATATGGCTGGAATCTAATATTACGTTAACGTAACAATAATATGGATTTAAAAGCACAATGCAATGTTTTATAGATGGAACAAGCCCATGCGCTGCGCCGCCAGTGTCTTTGCCGCCCTCGCCCTCGTCGCTGCACAGGCGGCGCAGGCGCAGACCATCGTGATCAACCGGCCCAACAACGGCACCGCAGCCCGCGGCGAGAAGAGCCTGCAAGTCTCGGTCAACGTTCAGCTTTCGATGCCGACGCCGGCCCTGACCTCGACGCCCGAGTGGACCAAGGCTATCGCGACTGCCAACCAGTCCTTGTTCGAGATCATCAATCGCGAGTGCGACGTGCTGGGCGCGGCCCTGCAGGGCGACTGCCGCATGGTGCAGATCCACACCGGAAGCAATACCAGCAACCGGCCGAACCCCGGCAGCCCCCTCACGGGGGTCAGCGCCTCTGTCAACGTCAACGCCAACGCGACGTTCGAGATCGAGCCGAAGATGTCGCAAGCTCCGGCTGTTATCTCACCTCAGCGATAGTGTGAACCGCTGCACCTATTCCGCCGCAAGCGGGGCGGCGGCGTGCGGCATGTCCAGGCCAGGCACCTGCATGTCCGGCAGGTCCCCAGCGGCCCACCTGGCAGCCGCGTCGTCCGCAATCCCACCGCTTGCCACCGCAGCCAGCCCCAGCCCCATCAACGGCCCGAACTTGAAGCCGTGGCCCGAGCAGCCCGTCAGCGCCCACGCCGCCCCGCTGCGCCGCAGAACGAAGCGTTGCGCCTCCTGGTTGGCGTAGCGGCACATGCGCAGGCGGCGGACGCGGAACTCCTCCCAGCGCGCCAGCCGGCCGCGATAAACGCCCAGCAGCGCCAAGCCGTCTTCCGGCTGGGCCGCGGCATTCTCGGCCAACCCGCAGGGACGGTTCAGCGCGCCGCAGCCGATCTTCATGCCGCGCCCGCGAACCGGCGGCGCGAGGTACATGCCCCTCGGCCCGCCGAGGTCCAGCATCACCGGGGCTGACTGCCAGGCTGCTGCGAGAGCGGGCGGCGGTTCGACGTAGGCGACGACTTGGCGCAGGGTGGTGCAGTGCCCTTGTAGCCCGGGGAACAGCTGCTCCGCCCAGGCTCCTGCCGCGATGACCATCGCGTCGGCGCGAATTTGCTCTCCGGTCTCGGTGACGGCTGCCGGAACGTCGGGCCGCAGTTCCGCGATGCGCGTTCCGCCGCGAAGCTCGACGCCGTGCGCGGCAAGCCAGGCTGTCAGCGCGTCCACGATCCGGTCGGCGAACAGCACGCCGCCCTCCGCCATGTAGAGGCCGAAGCGCGCATCCCCGGTTTGCAGCATCGGAAACCGGTCAGCCAGCGCCCCGCTCTCCAGCCGCTCCCATAGGATGCCGAAGCGGTCGAGGGTTTCGGCGGAGCGGCCGGTCCAGTCGCCTTCGGACGTGCACAGGGCAAGGCAGCCGGTGCGCGCGTAGTGCACGGCCCCGAGGTCGCGCCACAGCATGTCCCACGCCGCGAAGCTGCCGGGCATCATGCGCGTGTAGCCGGCCTGGCTTCCATAAGGGATGCGGGTCAGGCGGTGCTCGTCATAGGACGTGCCCTCCGTGTTCGGGATCGGTGCGGCGTCGAGCACCACGGCCTCGTGCCCCCCGCGCACCAGCGCCCAGGCCGTGCAAAGGCCATTGATCCCGCCGCCCACCACCGCGACGCGCATCAGGGCACGCGTACGAAACGGAGGTCCAACACGTTGTCCGGCCGCTGCACGACCTCAATGCCCCGGCGCACGCCCCAGGACAGGGCCTGCTGGTGCAGCGGGATGTAACCGGCCCCGGCGATCATCGCCCGCCAGATGCCTTGGAAATCCTGCTGGCGCTTACCGGGATCAAGCTGCTGCCGCGCGTCGGCGGCGAGGGAGTCCACCTGCGCGTCGCAGAAGCCGCCGTGGTTGGAGGCGCCCTGTGCGGGAAAGGCGGGCGTGCGGCCCTGCATCACGTCGGGACGGCACATCAGCAGGGAAAAGACCGTGCTGAAGCTGTCATAGGTCGGCGGCGTGGTGCCGAGCAGGTAGAAGCTGGTGTCGCGCTTGGCCAGGCGCCCGAAGTAGGCGGCCGGCGCCTGCGTCGTGACCGTCACCTGCACGTTGACCCGCGCCAGCATCGCCGCCACTGCCTGGCAGATCGCCTCGTCGTTGACGTAGCGGCCGGCGGGGCAGTTCATCTCCAGGCTGAAGCCCTCGGCATAGCCGGCCTCCCGCATGAGCTGCCGTGCTTCCTGGACATTGGCGTGGGAGCGTTCGTTCAACCCGGCATCGAAGCCGACGATGCCGGGGCCGGACAGCAACGCCGAAGGCTGCGACTGCCCCTGCATGATCCGGTCGCGCAGCGCATACACGTCGATGGCGGCGTAGAACGCCCGGCGCACGCGGATGTCGCGGAACGGGTTGCGGCCGCGAGCCGAGCTGTGCAGCAGCTCGTCCCGGTACTGGTCCATGCCGAGGAAAACGCTCCGCAACTCCGGCGCCTTCAGGAGCACCACGTCCGGGTTGCCTGCGAAGCGGGCCTGGTCCTGTATCGGCACGGGGTCGATCATGTCGGTGCCGCCGGAGAGCAGGGCCGCGATACGGGTGGCGGCGGCGCTGATCGGGGTGAACACGACCTCGTCCAGGTTGTGCTCGGGCTTGTCCCACCAGTCGTGATTGACAACGAGGCGCGTCTCGCCGCCGGGCTGGCGGCTGTTCAGGCGGAACGGGCCGGTGCCCGAGGCGTGTCGTGCTGCGTAGTTCTCCTCCTTCGCGCGCAGGTCCACAGGCTCCGCGGCGCCGTGGGCCTCCGACCATGCCCTGGGCATGATCAGCACCGCCGTCAGGCTCGCGAGCAGTGTGGGATCGGGAGACTCGGTGCGGATTTCCAGGGTCAGCGGGTCCAACGCCGTCACGGTGGTGACGCCGGCAATGCGGTTGGCCATGTTGGACGTCGGCCTGCGCAAACGTTCGAGGGAGAACACCGCGTCGGAGGCGGTGAAGCTCACCCCGTCGTGGAACCGCACGTTCGGGCGCAGGTGAAAGACCCAGCGGGTCGGCTCCGGCTGATCCCAGCTTGCGGCAAGCGCCGGTTCGATCCCGAGCGTGCGGTCCCGGCGGACCAGCGGCTCGTAAATGTTGGCCAGGAAGCTGGTCGTGAACGTTTCGTCCACCGCGTAGGGATCGAGCGACGCCACGTCCTGCTGGTTTGCGAAGCGGAACGTCCTGGACTGGGCAGGCGCGGCAAGGCCCGCGCCGATGAGAAGCGGCAACGCCAGGCACATGGGCAGGAGGAAACGAAGCATGAGCAACTCCCGGCGAAGCGGCACGTCTGCACCAAGGCGGTTCAGACCGGCAGAACCCATCATCCCGCACACAACCCGGTCCCGAACCATGCGCTGTGTCCGCCGGCAGCATGAAACCTGTCAACGATTTTGAGACGCGCTTTCGTTCAGTTTAGACCTGCCGGTCTGGCTTGGTGTGGAAAGGTTGATCCATGTGGCGGTGGGTTTGTGGGGTGGGGCGAGGATTACTTGACGAAGCGAGCGCGGCGGTCGGGTCGAGCCATGCTCGCCTAACCGACTGAGCAGCGTGACCGGGGGCCTCTTGCCAATCGCGCCGTCTGGGCGAACCGCGTTGCAGTCTCTAGACCAAGCCGCGCATTTCGCCCGCGCGTCGTCGAGGCTCACAACCCAACGCGCTCCAGCACCTCGACCGCGTCAGCAGCCCGGACGCTGAACCGCGGCCCGATCGTTGGAGAAAACCGGCTGAACGTGTCCACCACCGTCAGCACCCAAGTCTTCCGCCCCGCCTGCAAGGCGCGTTTGCTCGTATGGCGTATGTCGCCTGGCGCTCCACCGGCTTTGCCAAGGTCCAGGCTCACGCCGCGCCCGGCAACGGCATCACGGGAAACAGGCGGTCGGCGATGGCGTCACGGGTTTCGGCGTCGTGCACAATGCCGAGGATGGCAACGCCCCCGGCCTTCGCCGCCTGGACCAGCCCCACCACGACGGCACGGTTGGCGGCGTCGAGCGACGCCGTCGGTTCGTCCAGCAGCAGGATCGGATGACGGCCCAGGAAGCCACGGGCCAGGTTGACCCGCTGCTGCTCGCCGCCCGAGAAGGTGGCCGGCGGCAGGCCGTGCAGGCGCTCCGGCACGTTCAGGCGCAGCAGCATCGCCCGCGCGTGG
>CAHJXG010000311.1 GCA_903644035.1 Rhodospirillales bacterium | reverse complement strand
CAACATCATCTACATCGTCGGGTTGGTCGTCGTGGTGATCGCGGTGCTGTCGTTTTTCGGACTGCGCTGACCGGACAAAGGCGGCGCCTCCGGGCGTCGCCGCTAAGCGCGGCTGATCATCTCGTCGATGGCCTGGATACGCGGTCCTGGTCCCTTTCATCCAACACCATTAACGACCGCCCAAGACGTGCGCTGGGCAGCATCGCCATGTTCAGCATGTCTGCAAATACGACCTGATCCAGCACGACCACATGCGGCGTCAACGCATGGTCCCTTACGCTGTTCTGGCTGCCAAAGGGCAACGGAACGACGACCCGGCCGAGGCTCCGTCCAGGCGTGTGGACTGCACCTGGACCACGAACGGCACGTCCTTGTTACGCCCGGGGTTTCGATAGATTGCGAATTGCGGCATCCAGATTACAAGGTCGAGAACTCGTCCGAAAGGAATCCACGGCGTTCATGGAAGGCGTTCAAGGCCGTGATGACCTGGTCCCGCGCCTCGTCTTCCGCCCGCCTGCGCGCTTGCACCTGCTGCACGTAACCGGCCAAAAGCTCTTCGACGGTGGCTGAAAGGTTCCTGGTCGATGCCTTTGCACGGGCCACGAGGTCCTCGTTGAGCGACAGATCCACCGCGCGCCGCGGTGCATTGCGGTCGTAGTGGATGGAGGCCGCTGCCCTCGCCATGGCTCTCCCCCTCATACGCAAGACGCGCGCACAGTTTACGCAGCCGTTACGCACGCAGCAAACCTGCCGGCTTACGCCGCCGCCTGCGCCCGTGCCGCCGCCCGTGCCTTGCGCTCCTCCTTCTTGCTGCCGCCCTTGGCCGCGCCGGCCAGCTTGGGCGCCCGGCCCTTCTTCGCCAGCAGCACGCGATACTCGTCCATGTCGCCGTCGTAGGGACGCACGGTGCCCTCATCCACCAGCCAAAGCTGATCGGCCACCAGCTCCACCAGATGCGGATCGTGGGTGATCAGCAGCACGGCGCCGGGAAACTCTCCCAGGGCACGGACCAAGGCATCGCAGGCGTCGATGTCGAGATGGTTGGTCGGCTCGTCCAGGATCAGCAGTTGCGGCGCGTCGCGGGTGGCGAGCGCCAGCAGCAGCCGGGCCTTCTCGCCGCCGGACAGGCTGGCGCTGCGGGTGTTGGCGCGGTCGGCGTCGAGGCCGAAGCGGGCAAGCTGGCTGCGCACCTGGGTGGGGGCCGCCTGCGGCAGGGCGCGGGCCATGTGGTCGATGGGGCTGTCGCCCGGCACCAGCTCGGCCTCCTGATGCTGCGCGAAGTAGCCGACGCGCAGCTTGCCGGGCCGGCGCAGGCGGCCCGCCATCGGCTCCAGCCGCCCGGCCAGCAGTTTTGCGAAGGTGCTCTTGCCGTTGCCGTTGGCACCAAGGAGCGCGATGCGGTCCTCCATGCCGAAGCTCATCGACAGGCCCTCCAGCACCGCCGTGCCGCCATAGCCGACGCTCACGCCGTCGAGCGCCAGGATCGGGGGCGCGAGCTTGGCGGGTTCAGGAAAGTTGAACCGGGTGGGTGCGACCTCGATGACCGCGTCCATCGCCGGCATCCGCTCCAGCGCGCGCAGGCGGGACTGCGCCTGCCGGGCCTTGCTGGCCTGGGCGCGGAAGCGGTCCACGAAGGCCTGCATGTGGGCGCGCTGGGCGGTGATGCGCTCGGCGGCGCGGGCCTGCTGCATGGCGTGCTCGGTGCGGATGCGGACGAACTCGTTGTAGCCGCCGGGCGTGAGGCTGAGCTTGCGCCCGTCGAGATGGGCGATGGCCTGCACCGAGCGGTCGAGCAGGCCTTGGTCATGCGAGACCACGAGGGCGGCGCCGGGGAAGCGGGCGAGCCAGCCCTCCAGCCACAGCGTCGCCTCAAGGTCAAGGTGGTTGGTCGGCTCGTCCAGCAGCAGCAGGTCGGGCGCGGAGAACAGCACGGTGGCCAGCGCCACCCGCATGCGCCAGCCGCCGGAGAAGGAGTCCAGCGGGCGAAGCTGCGCCTCCGCGTCGAAGCCCAGCCCGGCCAGGATGATGGCGGCACGGGCGGGGGCGGCGTCGGCGCCGATGGTGTGCAGGCGCTCGAACACCGCGGCCACCTGGTCGGGCGGCAGTTCGCCGCGCTCGGCGCGCTCGGCCTCGGCCAGGAGCGCCAGGCGCTCAGGGTCGCCTTCCAGCACGGTGTCGAGCAGGCTGGCCGGGCCGGAGGGCGCCTCCTGCTTAACCTGCGCCATGCGGGCGCGGGACGACAGGCGGATGTCGCCGCCATCGACCGTGATGTCGCCAGCGATCGCCTTCAGCAAGGTGGACTTGCCGGCGCCGTTGCGTCCCACGAGGCCGATGCGGCGCCCGGGGTCCACGGCCAGGTCGGCGCCGTCCAGGAGGGTGCGGCCCCCCATGCGCAACGTCACGCCGGTGCAGGTCAGGAGGCTCATGCAGGGGCTTGTGCCGCATCGCAGCAAAACAGTCCAGGGTTGCCAACATGCGGCGGGCGCGGGAGGGTATGGGCATGACCTGGTCCATCCTCGCGCGGGACGCTGCCACCGGCGCGCTGGGCGCCGCCGTCGCGTCGCGGTTCTTCGCCGTGGGCGCGCTGTGCATCCATGTGGAGGGAGGCGTGGCGGCGCTGGCGACGCAGGCGCTGGTGAACCCGATGTACGCGGTGCGCGCCATGCCGTGGCTGCGCGAGGGCCTGGCGCCGGAAGCGACGCTCGCGGCGCTGGTTGGCCCGGACCCGGGCCGGGCGCAGCGGCAGGTCCACATCCTCGACGCCTCCGGGCGGATCGCGCAGCACAGCGGGCCGGACTGCGTGTCCTGGGCCGGGCACGTCAGGGGCGCCGACGTGTCGGTGGCGGGCAACATGCTGGCCGGGCCGGAGGTGGTGGCGCGGACGCTGGACGGCTTCATGGCGGCAAGCGGCAGCCTGGCCGAGCGGCTGCTGGCGGCGATGGAGGCCGGCGAGGCGGCGGGCGGCGACAAGCGGGGACGGCAGGGCGCCGGGCTGAAGGTCTGCCTGGCCGACCCGTATCCCGACCTCGACATCCGCGCCGACGACCACCCGGACCCGCTGGCGGAATTGCGCCGGCTGCATCGGGTCAGCCTGGAACGCTACGCGGTGTTCCGCCGGCACCTGGCCGGGAGCGGTGATCCCTGGGGCACGCTGGACCGCGCCGCGATCGAGGCGGCCATCGCCCGGGACGGACGGCCGTTGTGAGGCGCCGCGTCCTGGTGGCCCTCTTGTGGGCCGGGCTGGCATCCCCTGCCCTCGCCCAGCCCTCCACCCTCACCATCGGGCTGCGGGAAGACCCGGACGTGCTCGACCCGACGCTCGGCTCCGCCTATGTCGGCCGGGTCGTCTACGCGTCGATGTGCGACAAGCTGATCGACATCGACGCCGGGCTGAACCTCGTGCCGCAATTGGCGGCGTCCTGGGAGTACGAGGACCCGACGCACCTCGTGCTGCACCTGCGCCCCGGCGTCGTGTTCCATGACGGCGAGCCGTTCGACGCGGAGGCGGTGCGCTACAAGCTCCACCGCGACGCCACCATCAAGGGCAGCATGCGGGCCGGCGAGGTGAACGCCATCGCGTCCGTCGAGGTGGTGGACCCGCTGACGGTGCGCCTCGTGCTCAAGGCGCCGTCCAGCCCGCTGCTGTCGCAACTGGCGGACCGGGCGGGGATCATGATCTCGCCCAAGGCGGCAGAGGCCGGGGATTTCGGCAACCATCCGGTCTGCGCCGGGCCGTATGCGTTCGAGAGCCGGGTGGCGCAGGACAGCATCGTGCTGCGGCGGTTCGCCCGGCACTGGGACGCGGCGAACTACCATTTCGACCGGGTCGTGTTCCGGCCGCTGCCGAACTCCTCGGTGCGCCTGGCGAACCTGCAGGCGGGCAGCCTCGACCTTGTCGAGTATATCCTGCCGAGCGACGCGGAGACGATGCAGCGCGACCCGAAGCTGAAGCTCGCCATCGGCGACGGGCTGGCCTACCAGGGGATCACCTTCAACACGAACAACGGCCCGGCCGCCGACACCGCGCTGGGGCGGAGCCGGCTGGTGCGGCAGGCGTTCGAGCGGACCATCGACCGGGACGTGGTGAACCAGGTCGTCTATGGCGGGCTGTTCTCGCCGACCGCGCAGGCCAACCCGCAGAGCTCGCCGTTCTTCGTGCCGGAGGTGCAGCCGCCGCCGCGTGACCTGGCGCGGGCACGGGCGCTCCTGAAAGAGGCCGGGGTCACGCCGCCGGTGCCGGTCACGCTGACGCTGCCCAACAGCCCCGACGTGCAGCAGGCGGCGGAGGTGATCCAGGCGATGGCGGCGGAGGGCGGCTTCGACCTCAAGCTGCGGGTGATGGAGTTCGCGTCGTCGCTGCAGGCCGGCTATGGCGGGGAGTTCCAGGCCTACATGATCGCCTGGTCCGGCCGGTCGGACGCGGACGGCAACACGTGGCAGCAGCTGCACACCGGCGGCACGTTCAATTACGGCCACTGGAGCAGCACAGCGGCGGACGCGCTGC
This sequence comes from Rhodospirillales bacterium, assembly GCA_903644035.1. Lineage (GTDB taxonomy): Bacteria > Pseudomonadota > Alphaproteobacteria > Acetobacterales > Acetobacteraceae > CAHJXG01. The sequence goes on along the minus strand of CAHJXG010000311.1, from coordinate 2,939 downwards.
TCGACCAGGCGCGCATCCCGTCCGACGCGGCGGCGCGCCGGTCGCTGTATGCCAGGCTGTGGGAGGTGGAGCGGGCGGACCTGCCGCTGCTGTATCTGTGGACGACGAAGAACGTGGTGGGGATGAGGCGCGGGCTGGAGGGGTTCGTGCAGGTGCCGGACGGGCTGATCCGGCTGCGCGGGGTGACGCTGAGGCGGTAGGGGACGTGGCATTATGCCATGGCAGTTGCGCGTCGATGTATCTAGAATGGATACATGGCCGCGCTTGCAAAACTGCCCGAGCACATGTCGGTTCATGATTTCCTGTCCTGGGTCCCCAGTGACGGCCGCATGTGGCAGTTGGTCGATGGCGAGCCGCAAGCTATGACGCCGCCCAACCGCACGCATGGCACGCTGCAAGGCGAATTAGGACGGCTTATCGGCAACCATTTGCAGGACAAAGCCAGCCCTTGTAGCCTCGTGGTGACGCCTGGAGTGCTGCCGAATGTGCAGGCGGCCCACAACATGCGCGTGCCCGACTTGGCCGTGACCTGTTCAGAGTATGATGCCGAAGAAACCGGCCTGACTGATCCCATGCTGATCGTGGAAATTCTGTCGCCCAGCAACAAGAAGGAGACTCGGACCAACGTGTGGGCCTACACGACGATCCCGAGCGTGCAGGAAATCCTGGTGCTGTGGACCACCACGGTCGGCGCGGACCTGCTGCGCCGCGGCCCGGACGGAAGCTGGCCGCGCGAGCCTGACATCATCACCGAGGGCGATCTCGTGCTGGAAAGCATCGGGTTTCGCACTCCGTTGCCCGACCTCTACCGGAGCACCCGGCTCCGGCGCTCACCTCCGGGTTAGCGGCCCTACTCCGGCACCACCTCGCCGGAGCCGCCAAACTCGGCCGGGAAATCCTTCAGCTTCGGCAAGCCGTCGCGCATCGGCAGCACCGTCTCGGCATAGTTGACGTGCACCTGCGGCACGAAGGCGAGGCCCGGGATGGTCGCGGCATACACGTCGATCATCTTGAGCGGGGGATGCACGGTCATCAGATGGCCGCCGCACAGCCGGCAGAACCGGCGATGGCTCATTTCCGTCTTGTGATAGGTCGCGATGTTCTCTGCCCCTTTGGTGACCTCCACGGCGTCCGGCGCCCAGAGCGTGAAGGCATTGACCGGGCCGGCCGACCAGGAGCGGCACGAGCCGCAATGGCAATAGCCCATCGCGTTGGGCTGCCCGGTCACTTGAAGCTCCACCGCGCCGCAGAAGCATGCTCCCGAATAAGGGCCGCCCATGATTTCCCCCCTGTGTCGTTCGACATCAAGTCGGCAGTGTCATCCGTTTCCGCCCGGGCGCAAGCGAAATAGGGCGGCCTCGAAGCGTCAACCCTCGATGACCTCCGTGACCGTGCCGCCCCGCATCGCCACGACCCGCCGCACGAACCGGGCGGCGTCGGGCACGGCATAGTCCACCGTCAGCTCGACCACGCGCTCCCCGGCCTTCCGGCCCTGGGCGCGCCATCGGGCATAGGGGTACTCGGCAATCGGCAGGAACGTCTCACGGCCCCGCTTGCTCGCCGTGCTGGGGAACGGCTTGGTCGTGCCGCTGTTGATCGGCGAGAGGCGGATGGCGGGTTGGTGGGCGGCGACCAGCGACGCGGTGTCGAGTTCCAAGACGTCGTGCTCGGCCTCCCGGTACGGGCGGGCGTTCAGCAGGCGAAGCAGCCGCTCGCGCGTCAGCCAGAAGAACACCCGGCCATTCAGGCAGCGGTACCAGTCCTCCGGCGTCAGGCCATCCAGCAGGCACATCCGCAGCCCCGCATCGTCCATCGGCTTCTGGTCGCGGATCGCGGCCCGGCCCAGCACCGGGTGCTCGATGGAGACGCCCTCCGGCCGGCGGCACCCCTCGATCGCCTCGCGACGGGCGCCTTGGACGTCATACAGGTCCAGCAGCGCCGAGGTGCTGAGCAGCCCGTGCCGCTGGATCGACGGCCAGCTCCCACGCTCCGCCATGTGATACAGCGTGGGGCAGTCCCGGATCAGCTCCGCACGCTCGGCGTCCGTCACCCGGCGCCGACCAGGCCGCGGGCGAAGTCCATCGCCTCGAACGGGCGCAGGTCGCCGGCCTGCTCGCCCACCCCCACCGCGTGCACCGGCAGGCCGAACGCCTGGGCCAGCGCCACGACGATGCCGCCCCGGGCGCTGCCGTCGAGCTTGGTGACGACCAGGCCCGTGACCGCCACCAGGTCGCTGAACACCCGCACCTGCTCGATGGCGTTCTGCCCGGTGGTGGCGTCCAGCACCAGCAGCACGGAGTGCGGCGCGGCCGGGTCCTGCTTCTGCAGCACGCGGATGATCTTCGCCAACTCCTCCATCAACGCGCCCTTGTTGTGCAGCCGCCCGGCGGTGTCGATCAGCAGCACGTCGGCGCCCTCCGCACGGGCGCGGGTCAGGGCATCGAAGGCGAGGCCGGCCGCGTCCGCCTTGGGCGGGCCGCTCACCACCGTGGCGCCGGTGCGGCCGCCCCAGACCTGCAGCTGCTCGACCGCCGCGGCGCGGAAGGTGTCGCCGGCGACCAGGATGGGGCGAAGGCCCTGCTGCTGATACTGCAAGGCGAGCTTGCCGATGGTCGTCGTCTTGCCCGTGCCGTTCACGCCGACCACCAGCACCACATGCGGGCGCAGGGCGCGGTCGATCACCAGCGGCAGCGCCACGGGGGCCAAAATCGCGGCGATCTCCTCCGCCAGCGACTGCTTCACCTCCTCGTCCGTCACGTCGCGGCCGAACTTGCTGCGGCGGAACTCGGCGATGATCTCCTGCGCCGCGGCGGGGCCGAGGTCGGCGGCGATCAGCAGCTCCTCCAGCTCCTCCAGCGCGGCGTCGTCGAGCTTGCGCCGGGTGAACGTGGCGGCGAGCCCGGTGGCCAGCTTCTGCGTGCTGCGGGTCAGGCCTTCCT
>CAHJXG010000310.1 GCA_903644035.1 Rhodospirillales bacterium | reverse complement strand
GAGCCGCTGGGCGTCGTCGGCGCGATCATCCCGTGGAACGTGCCGATGCTGCTGATGGCGCTGAAGGTCGCGCCGGCCCTGGTTGCGGGCAACACGGTGGTGGTGAAGTCGGCGGAGGAGGCGCCGCTCGCGGTGCTGCGCGTCTGCGAGCTGATGAACCGCGTGCTGCCGCCCGGCTGCTTCAACATGCTGTCCGGCTTCGGGCCGGAGTGCGGCGGGCCGCTCGTGGCGCATCCGCTGGTGCGCAAGGTGACGTTCACCGGCAGCGTCGAGGTCGGCCGCATCGTGTCCAAGGCCGCGGCCGAGAAGCTCGTGCCCGTCACGCTGGAGCTGGGCGGCAAGAGTCCCATGATCGTGTTCGCCGATTGCGACTTCGACAAGACGGTGATGGGTGCCGTCACCTCCATGCGCTTCACCCGGCAGGGCCAGAGCTGCACGGCGGCGAGCCGCATCTACGTGGAGCGCCCGATCTTCGAGCGCTTCGTGGACGCGCTGGCGGCGAAGGTGGACGCCATGGTGATGGGCGACCCGCTCGACGAGGCGACCGACATCGGCACCCTCATCAGCCCCGACCAGTTCCAGAAGGTCGAGGGCTTCATCGAGGAGGGCCTGGCAACCCCCGGCGCCACCGGCCGCGCGTGCAGCGCCATGCCGTCCGACCCGGCCATGCAGAAGGGCCTGTTCATCCGTCCCCACATCTTCAGTGACCTGCCGGACGACAGCCGGCTGGTGCAGCAGGAGATCTTCGGCCCCGTCACCTGCGTGTTCCCGTTCGACGACGCGGAGGCGGCGCTCGCGTCGGCGAACGGCACCGAGTACGGGCTTGCGGCGTCGCTGTGGACCAACAACCTGCGCGTGGGCCTCGACCTCGCGCACCGGCTGGAGGCCGGGCTGGTGCAGATCAACCAGAACCTCGTCGTCCAGGCCAACCTGTCTTATGGCGGCGTGAAGAGCAGCGGCCTGGGCAAGGAGGCCAGCCTGGAGTCGATGCTCGAGCACTTCATGCACAAGAAGACCATCATGGTAAACTACGGCTGATCCAACGGACGGGAATCAATGGCCAAAACCGACCAGACCATCCCGGCGAACCTGCAGCCCAAGGCCGCCGAGTACTCCTTCGACCTCGATGCCGCGCTGCGGTCCATCGTTGCGTTGCGCGCGACCGTGCCGGACGACGCCTTCACCGCCTCGACGCTTGGCACCGAGCGGGCGGGCAGCGCCGTGCACATCCGGCCCGGCCTGTTCCTCACCATCGGCTACCTCATCACCGAGGCGGAGACGGTCTGGCTGTCGGCCGCCGACGGGCGCACGGTCGCGGGCTACCCCATGGCCTACGACCAGGACACCGGCTTCGGCGTGGTGCAGGCGCTCGGAAAGCTCGACGTGCCGGTGATGGAGCTGGGCGACAGCGAGAAGGCGCGGGTGGGCGAGCCGGTGATCTTCGCCGCCGCCGGCGGGCGCCGGCAGTGCGTGGCGGCGAAGGTGGCCGGACGGCAGGAGTTCGCGGGCTACTGGGAGTACTTGCTGGACGACGCCATCTTCACCGCGCCGTCGCACCCGTTCTGGGGCGGCGCCGGTCTGGTGGGGCAGGACGGACGGCTGCTGGGCATCGGTTCGCTGGTGCTGCAGCAGGGCCAGGGCGGCAAGCGGCAGGACATGAACATGGTCGTGCCCGTGCAGCTGCTGCGTCCCATCCTCGACGACCTGCTGTCGTACGGGCGGGTCAACCGGCCGCCCCGGCCGTGGCTGGGCCTGTATGCCATGGAGGATGACCAGGCGCTGGTGGTCGGAGGCCTGGCGGATAACGGGCCGGCGGATCAGGCCGGCGTGCGCACTGGGGATCGCATCCTGTCGGTGAACGGGGAGGACGTGCCGGACCTCGCGGGGCTGTGGCGCGCCGTCTGGGCGTCCGGCCCGGCCGGGGCGCCGGTGCAGGTCAGGCTGGGCCGCGGCAGCAAGACGGCCGCCGTCACCGTGACCTCGACCGACCGCGCCAGCCAACTGAAGTCGCCCCGGCTGCACTGAGCGCCGATGCGCGGCGGGACGCGGCGACGGCGCAGCATCCTGCTGACGTCCCTGACCTGGGCGGCCCGCGCCCTCGGCCAGGCGTTCGCGGTGTCGCTCGGGCTGCTCGCCTTGGCCGGGGTCGTGGCTGGGGGCCTGTTCTGGCTGTCCTTGCCGCCTTCCGCCATGCAGGCCCGGGTCCCGGGCCTTGCGGAGCCGGTCGCGATCACCCTGGACGCCGACGGAATCCCGCGCATCGCGGCGGGGTCGGAGCGCGACGCCGCGGCGGCGCTCGGCTTCGTGCACGCCCGGGACCGCATGTTCCAGATGGAGCTGATGCGCCGGGCCGCGTCCGGGCGCCTGTCGGAGATCGCCGGGAGCGCGACGCTGCGGTTGGACCGGACGATGCGGGTGCTCGGGCTGCACATGCGCGCGGAAGCCGACCTGCCGGCGCTCCCTGCCGACGTCCGGGCGATGCTGGACGCCTACGCGGCGGGCGTGAATGCCTGGATCGCGGCGCGCGGCCGTCTTGCGGCGCCGGAGTTCATCCCGCTCGGCATCCCCGAACCCTGGACGGCGGTCGACAGCCTGCTCTGGGGCAAGACCATGGGCCTCTATCTGTCGGGCAACTGGCGGTCCGAGCTGGCGCGCGCGGCGCTGGGTGCCCGCCCGGCCGGCCGCACGAGGGAGCTATGGCCGCCGCAGGACGGCACGCCGC
>CAHJXG010000309.1 GCA_903644035.1 Rhodospirillales bacterium | reverse complement strand
TCGCCACCGCGAGCAGGGTCAGCATGCCGGCCAGTGCGGCAACGAGCGGGTCAGCCCTGTGCTCCACGTAGTGGAAAAGCGCGACCGGCAAGGTGGTCAGCCTCGGCCCGGCCAGGAACAGGCTGATCACGGTCTCGTCGAAGCTCAGCAAGAACGACAATGTCGCGGCGGCGACAATGCCCGGGACCGCCAGCGGCAAGGTGACGTGCAGGAAGCCGCGCAGGGCGGAGGCGCCCAGCGTCGCGGCCGCATCCTCAAGGTCAGGGGACCGCGTCGCGAAGGAGGCGGCCATCAGCCGGACGGTGAAGGGCAGCACCACCGCGAGGTGGCCGAGCGACAGCCCGACCCAGGTCGCCAGCAGGCCCAGCGGCTGCAGCACCATGATCAGCCCCAGGCCGATGACCAGCGTGGGCAGCAGCAGCGGCAAGGACAGCAGGGTCACGACGACCCGCGGCGCCATGGATCGCGTCACGGCCAGCGCCGCGGGAACCCCGACCGCCAGCGACACCAGGGTGACGACCGCCGCCAGGATCGCGCTGCTGCCCGCCGCCTGGCGCAACTCGGCATTCCCGAGCAGCGCGCCGTACCAGCGGAAGGTCCACCCCGGCGGCGGAAACGAGAGATACGCTCCCGACGAGAAGCCGAGCAGCAGCACGACCAGCAGCGGCGCCAGGAGGAAGGCGTAACCTGCGGCGGCCAGCACGCGCGTGGCCGGACCGACGCTCACGACGTGGCCAGCCGGTTGAGTGCAGACTGGGCCAACAGGAACAGAAGAAGCATGAGCAGCACGTAGACGGACAGCGCCGACGCGGCGGGCCAATCGAGCGTCTGGGTCGCGGCGTCGTAGATCTGGGTCGACAGCACGAAAACCCGCCCACCGCCCATCAGCTTCGGCGTCACGAACGCGGAGACGCCCAGGACGAACGCCAGCAGCCAGGCGCCGAGCGCAGCGGGCAGCGTCAACGGGAACGTCACCGCCCAGAAGGCGCGCAGCGGCCGGGCGCCCAGCGTCGCTGCTGCCTCCTCCAGCCGGACGTCGAGGCGGCCGAAGCCCGCCAGAAGCGTCAGGACCGTGTAGGGCATGACGCTCTCGCTCAGGCCGATCTGCACCCCGGTCCAGTTGTTGATCAGCGCCACGGGCGACAGGCCCACCAGCCGCAATCCGCTGTTCACCATTCCATTGTCACCAAGGAGTGCCAGCCAGCCGATCACCCTGACGGTGCCCGACACCAGGAGGGGTGCCACCGCGGCGATGGCCAGCAAGGCCCGGAACCGTGACCGGCTGCGGAACACCAGCAGCGCCATCGGGTAGCACAGCAGCAGCGCGACGCTCGCCGAGACGGCGGCCAGGCGCAGGCTGTCGAGCGACAGGAGCCACGTGTCCCGGCTCGTCGCGAGACTGTCGTAGGTCGACATCGAAAGGCCCGGCACCAGCACGCCGTCGCTGTCGGTCGTGTTCAGGCTCATCCGGAGCAGCAGCAGCATCGGCCACCCGAACGCCGCCGTCAGAACCGCCAGGGCCGGGGCGCAGAGGAGCCAGCCGGCGGCGCGGCGCCCTAAAGCGGGAAGCATAGGCTGTCGTCGGCTCGCCAGCCCAGCCGGACTGGACCGCCCGGTCGGACGGCATGCCAGGCGCCGTCGTTCGTGGAGAGGTCGACCGGCACCTGTCCGAGCGACGTGCCGACCACCACGCGCACCGTCTCGCCGGTATAGTCGAGCGCGAGGATCGTTCCCTCGATCACGTTGTCCGCGCTGGCCCCGGTCGCCAGCAGGCGGATGCGGTGCGGCCGGACGAACACGTGCGCCGGGCTGCCTTCGCCCAGGCCCGGCGGCAGCCGGGACACCCGCAGCTGGAGCGTGCCTGCCTCGATGACGCCGAGCCGAAGCGTGCCCTGCAGGCGGGCGCTGCGACCGACGAACCCCGCGACGTATGCAGTGGCCGGGCGTTCGAACACCTCTTCCGGCGGGGCAAGCTGAACGATGCGGCCCGACTGCATGACCGCGACCAGGTCCGCCATCGCCAGCGCCTCCGCCTGGTCATGCGTGACGAACAGCGCCGTCGCACCGACCCGTCTTTGGAGGAGGCGCATCTCGACCCGCAGCTCCTCCCGCAGCTTCGCGTCGAGCGCGGACAGGGGTTCGTCGAGCAGAAGCAGGGCCGGCTCGATCGCGAGCGCGCGGGCCACGGCCACCCGCTGCTGCTGACCTCCCGAGAGCTGGCGCGGCTTCTTCCCGGCGTGGTCGGTCAGCCCCACCATGCCGAGCGCGTCCATCGCCCTGCGGTTCCGTTCCGACCGGCCCACCCCCGCCATGCGAAGGCCGAAACCCACGTTGGACCGCACCGTCAGGTGCGGAAACAAGGCATATGATTGGAAGACCATGCCCACGTTGCGACGATGCGGCGGGAGCGCGGTGATGTCCCGGCCCGCCACCATCACCCGGCCGCTATCCGGCCGGTCAAGTCCCGCGACCATGCGCAACGTCGTGGTCTTGCCGCAGCCTGACGGACCGAGGAGCGCCACGAACGCGCCGCCCGGCGCCTCCAGCGAGAGGTCCTGCACGACGGGGACACCGCCATAGCTGCGATTGAGCCGGTCAAGCATCAGGACAGAGCCGCTCAACGCCCGCCTGCCGCAATGACGTCCCGGCGCCAGCGCCGCGTCCAGGCGTCCCGCAGCTTGATCACCTCGTTCCAGTCCACCGGGATGACCCGAGCCTTGTCCACCGCCGAGGCGGCCGTCCGGGCGGCCGCCTCCGGGCTGACCTGGGCGGACAGGTTCGTCGGTCCGTAGAACATGCGCTCTGCGAACGCCTTCTGCGCCGGCGGCGACAGCGCGTGACGGATGAACGCAAGCCCCGCCGCGCGGCTCGGGGCGCCCTTCACCAGGCTGATCGTGTTGACCTGCAGGACCGTGCCTTCGGCGGGCAGCATCACGCCCAGCCGTCCGCCCGAACGGTCGCTGTAGAGCTGGGCGCGGGCGTTCCAGCTGGTCGCGAAGGCCAGCGTCCCGTTCAGGATCAGGGTGTAGGGGTCCGGCTGCGGCTCGAACGTCTGGACCTGCGGCGCGATCTCCTTCAACAGACGGAACGCTCCGTCCGCATTGCGCCAATCCCCCGAATCCGCATGGGCCAGGATCGCCGTCAGCGCGAGGGCCTGGATGTTCGGCGGTCCCTGCAGCGAGACCTTCCCGCGCCACTGAGGGGCCAGCATCGCCCGCACCGACGCCGGGGCCGGCGTGACCAGCGCGGCGTCATAGGCCACGACGAGATGGTCGAAGGTGACCCCAGCGCCGCACTCGCCTGCGGCCTTCGCCTGGGGGTCGAGCTGGTCGAGGATCGGCTGCAGCTCCGGGCCAATCGGTTCCAGCAGCCCCTCCTTGCAGGCGATGGCAGCGGTGGTTGAGTCCATGATGGCGACGTCGGCCTGTGGACTCGTCCGTTGAGTACGAAGCGCCCCGAGGATCGCGGCCGAGTTCAGCACCCCGACAAAGGCCGCCTGCGGTCCGCCCTGCCTGTTGTAGGGATCGATCACCACCGCGCTGTAGTTGTCCTGGAAGGCGGCGTCCGAGTAGGACATGACCTGCGCCGCGGCCGGTTGCGCCGTTGCGGCATGCGGCGCGGCCAGGACGTTCAGCACGGCCAGGAACGCCGTGATCATACGTGGCTTGTCCATGACGCCTCCCATCAGGCCGCCAGAACCTTCGCCGTGGCGCCGCTGAGCTCGCCGAGCTTGGCGCCGCCCTGCACCCGGGCCTCGATCGCGCGCCCCCGCTCCTGCCGGGCAATCGCCTGTCGCGCCTCGGCCTCCGCCTCGCCCGGCGGCAGGATCAGCACGCCGGCGCCGTCGCACAGCACCGCGTCGCCGGGCATGACGACCGTGCCGCCGACTGAGACCGGCCGGTTCAACATGCCGCCCAAGTCATAGACGCGGGTGGTGATGGGCGCGAGGCCGCGGCACCAGACCGGAAAGTCGGAGCTTTGGATCTCCTCGAGGTCCGTGCAGGGACCGTCGACCACACCGGCCTTCGCGCCCGCCGCCTTTGCCGCGACCGTGACGCCGCCGCCCCAGCACGCGTGGCGGTCGTCGCCCAGCCGGTCCACCACCAGCACGTCGCCAGGCCGCAGCAGTCCCAGCGCGTGATGCAGCAAGGTGCTGTCCGGCCCGGGAATCGCCACGGTGACCGCAGTGCCCGCCACGCGGCGGTTGCCCAGCAGCGGCCGGATGCGGCGGTCGCAGAAACCCCACTGGCGCCAATGGCCGACCGTCGCCGTCTCGGCCTGCTCCAGCAGGGAGAGCACCTCGGTGCTGATCGGCGTGGGCATCGGCGCCAGGTCATAGCGGGCCATCAGGGTTTCTCCACGGTTCGAAAGGGGGATGCATCCTGCGACGCGTCAGGCTGAGAGGCCCTTGACCTTCGTCCGGATCAGGGCGGCGAGCAGTTCGAGCGTCGGCATGCTCGTGCCGGTCGCGGCGGCCAGTTGCAGCGGCACGGTATAGAGCGCGTCGACCTCCATCGGCCGTCGCACGAGAAGATCCTGCAGGATGCTGGGCCGATGGCCGAGCGAACGGTTGACCGCAAGGATCTGCTCGACATCTATGGTCGCGTGGCGGCCCAGGGCGGCGATCAGCGACCGGGTTTCCGCCATGAGCTGGCGCGACGCGGCCACCAGCGCCGCCTCCTCCTGCGTCGCGCTGACCGGCGTCTCCGTCAGCACGCACATCGGCCCGGCGCTGAGGTTGAACGCGATCTTCTCCCAGATCCGATCACGGATCTCGACATCCACGCTGACCGGCAGGTCGGCTGCCTGGAACGCCTGCTCGAGAACCCGGATGCCCGGGGTGACCGTGCCGTCGAGCGGACCGAGCACGGTGCCGCGCATCTTGGGCCCGCGCACGCGGATCAACCCAGGCTCCGGCACGGCGGAGGCCGGCCAGGCAATGCCGCCGACGGTCCGCTCCGGCCCGATCGTGGTCCAGAGGACGTCGTCCGGGTCCAGCAAAGGCAGGCGGTGCCCGTCGAGGGTGCCGCCATGGCCGTGGAAGTACCACCACGGGACGCCGTTCGTCAGGAAGGCGACGGGGGTGTCCGGCCGCAGCAGAGGCGCCATCCCCGCAGCCGCGCGCAGCCCGGGCGCCTTCAGGCAGACCAGCACGCCGTCCTGCGTGCCGAGGTCTGCCGGGTTGTCGCTGGCATGCACCTGGACGGTGAAGCGTTCGTCAGGCGCCTCGACGGTCAGTCCGTTGGTGCGGATGGCCTGGAGGTGCGGCCCGCGCGCGACGACCGACACATCGACGCCGCCGCGCGCCATGTAGCCCGCGATGAACCCGCCGATGGCACCTGCGCCGAAGATGCAAATCTTCAATTTCGTTCTCCCATGCTCGACACGCTGAGCTGGATATCGGGTGGCGGCGGAGATCGGGTCCTCGCCGTCGCGCCGCGCATCCAGACCTGGAACGGATCCGCCGCGTATCCGGCCGCAGGGTGGAGCAGCACGGCGGCGCCGACCAGCGGCGGTGGCTCGCAAGAGGGGTCGCGCCGGACGGAATGGGTCTCGCCCGGCGCAATCGGGTGGGGCCATGCGGCGAGTGCTGCGCCTGCGCGACGCCCGGCCGATCCTGCCAGGCGAGGGCTCGCATCGGGCAGCAAGGTCGACGTCAACGCGCGTGCCGCCCGTCCAGAGCTGGTGGCGGGGAGATCGGCGGCCGCAACGCCTTCAGGCCGGCGAGCGGCCGGGGGATGGCTGGGTTGGTCAAGCCGCGTCAGCCACGGCGAATGTTCCAGAACAGCGGCAGGCCCTTGAGCATGCCCGACAGCTCCTTCCGGTGGGCCGTCGGCTGGTAGAAGGTGCCGAGCGGCACGTAGGGGACCTCGCTGAACGCCTGCCTCTGCGTGGCCACACCGATGGCGTGCTGCTCGGCCGGGGTGGTGCTGCTGAACCAGGCGTCGCGCATCGTCTCCAGCCGCGGGTCGTGGGGCCAGCCGAACACGGCGCGGTCGCCCGCGGCGCGCAGGAAATTGTGGGCCGATGGGTCGATCTGCGTGATGCCGGGGACATGGACGCAGAAGACGTTCCAGCCGCCCTTCCCGGTCGGGCTGCGGTTCGCCATCCGCAGCAGCATCGATCCCCAGTCCAGCACGACGTGGTCGACGTTGAAGCCGAGCCGGGCCAGCAGGTCGGCGGCGATGTCGTTCAGGCGCCCGATGGTCGGCAGGTCCCCGGCCCCCATCAGCACGATCCGCTCGCCCTTGTAGCCGGCGTCCACGATCGCCCGTCGCGCCCGTGCGACGTCATGCGGCCCGGCCATCGCGTCCAGCCCCTCCGCGCTTGCCATCACCGATCCCGGAGTGAAGAAGCCGAGTTTGTCGCGCCACAGCGCCCGGTCGTCGCCCGCGACGCCGGCCATGAACGTCGCCTGGTCAACGGCCGACAGCACCGCCCGGCGGATGGCCACGTTATCGAAGGGCGGCAATGTATGGTTGAAGCGGAGCAGGGAGGGATTGCCCAGGGGATCAAGCTCGCTGACCGCGAGGGATGGCCGAGCGCGCAGCGTGGGCAGCAGGTCGATGAGCGCCTGCTCGATCCAGTCAACCTCGCCTCGCTGCAACGCCACGGCCGCCGTTGCGGCGTCCGGGATGACCTGCCACTCGACCCGGTCGAAATGCACGTGCTTCGGGCCGGCAATCAGGCTGGTGCCGCCGGTCTGGCGAGGCTGGTATGCCGGGTTGCGGGTGTAGACGAGGCGCGATCCCGGCACGTGCTCGTCGCCCTGGAAGCGGAACGGGCCGCTCCCCACCATCTCCTTCACCTGCACCGTGTTGGCGGTCGACGCGAGCCGTTCCGGCATGATGAAGGCGACGATCGAGCCGGCTTTCCCCAGCGCCAGCGGCAGCTTGGGGAAGGGCGACCTGAGCCGCCAGCGAATGGTGCGGTCGTCAGGGCCGGTCAGCTCGTTCACGACGCCGAACAGGTAGGCGCCGAACGCGTCGCGCGCGGCCCAGCGCCGCAGGCTGGCGATCACGTCCCGCGCCCGGACCGGCTCGCCGTCATGGAACGCGAGACCGTCCCGCAGCGTCATCGTCCACGTCAGGCCGTCATCGTCCACGACATGCCCTGAGACCATTTGCGGCTGCACGTCGAAATTCTCGTCGACGCCATAGAGCGTGTCGAACACGAGGAAGCCGTGGTTCCGGCTGCCGCTGCCGGGACTGAACAGCGGATCGAGTGTCGGCACGTCCGTCAACGGCACGAAGCGCAGCGTGCCCGACGGCTGCGCCCGTCCCACGGCGGGCAATCCCAGGGCAAGGCCCGCGCCCAGCGACGAGCGCATGATGTCCCTGCGGCTGGTCATCGCCTTGCCCTTTGCATGGGGAACCCTGCCGAAGCTTCGGGGAACACTTCCCTGGCCGCGGCGTCCCGGACCGGGAGGCACAGGACGCAGAACCGCCTTCTTGCCGAAAGCCTGCCGTTTCCAGCCATGGCAGTCTCCGTCCGGTTGCATTGGCTCAATTTTAGCGAACAGCAGGGCGCCGGCCGCAAGGACCGGTAAGCGCGCATCTCTTGAGCCAGCCCGCAGGGGATTGAGCAACGGAACCCGGCCCGGCCTCCAAACCTGGTCAGAGCGCGCTCTTTTTCTCCTGGTGCACCGCAAGCGGTCCAATCGAGCCACCGCCGTCTACCGACAGCGTTGCGCCGGTGACGAACGAGGAGGCGTCGCTGACAAGATAGAGCAGAGCTTGACCCACATCCGGTTTGGACGTCGGCCGGGCGAGCGGAATATGGGCGATCATGCTCTCGACATAGGCCGGCGTGAGGGGGCTGACGCTGGAGCCCGCCGTGAAACCGGGCTCCAGCGCGTTGACCCGGATGCCATACTCCGCAAGTTCGAGCGCGAATCCCTTGGTCAGCCGGTCGAGCGCCGTCTTGGAGGGGCAATAGGGAGCGAGCGTCCGCCGCATGGCGCGCGACGCGCCAGAGGAGATGTTGACGATTGCCCCTTTGACGGACTGCCGCACCATGGCGGTGGCAACCTCACGGGTGAGAATGAACGGGGCGCGCAGGTTCACGGCGAAAACCCGGTCGAACTCAGCAGTGGACGTATCGAGAAGAAAGTTTGAAGGATAGATGCCGGCATTGTTGACAAGAATGTCCGCAGCACCCCAGCGCCGCGCCACGATGTCGGCAAGCTGCTTGATCGATGCTTCATCCGTCAGATCGGCGTGCACGGTGAAGCTGTCTGATCCCAGGGGAAAGTCTGAGGCGAGCTCATCGAGGGCCTGCTGACGCGAGTCGCTGGCCGCCACGGTCGCGCCCGCCTCGTGAAGCGTCTCCACCAGCCAGCGGCCGATCACTCCACCAGCGCCCGTGACGAGGGCCCGACGACCCCTGAGATCATGGTTCATCGTCATGAGTCCTCATCGAACCGGCCGGTCGGCAAGCGTCGCCAGCGTGGCTCGGATGCTGAACGACTCCCGCTCCAGTTGGGCCAGCGAAACGGGCTTGCCGGCCCCCAGGAGCTTGCGTGCCCCCAAGTGCTCGCCTGGCGCGTTTACGGTCTCGACCGCTTTCAGGGTGCCGTCTGCGAAGCAGAACACCGCCGTCTGCCCGGGCATGGGCGTCGTCGTGACGCTGGCGTCCGTTCCCGCCGCCAGACCCGCAATCTGCAGCTTGAATGGCCCCTGGTCGCTCCAGAACCAAGGGATGGCGGCGTACTCCGCCGGCCTGCCGGTCAGGCGCTGCGAGACGGCGCGCGCCTGATCGCTCGCCGCCTGAACGGACTCCAGGCGGATGCGGGATCCAGTGCCGGCCACGGGGAACGATGCGCAGTCGCCGATGGCGGAGATCGAGGGATCGCTTGTCGTCAGTGAACCGTCCACGGCGATGCCGTCGTCAAGCGCCAGTCCCGCCGCTTCCGCAATGTCCGTCTCGGGCCTGACGCCTGCGGCGACGAGCACGGCATCGGCCTCGACGATCCGGCCATCGGCCAGGCGCACGCCGGACGCGCGGCCGGCGCCATCGTCGATCACCCCGGCCGCGGGCGTGCCGAGAAGGACTGTCACGCCGCTGTTGCGATGCCTATCCAGGAAGATGCCGGAGATCGCCGGCGAGACGATCCGCGCCATCAGCCGGGCTGCCGCTTCGATCACCGTCACGTCGATCCCAAGCCCTCGCGCGACGGCGGCGAACTCCAACCCGATGAAGCCGCCGCCGATCACCGCGACCCTGCGGACCTGCGTCAGCGCGTCGCGGAGCGCGATGGCATCATTGCGCGTGCGAAGAGTGTAGATGCCGCGGCACGCCAGGCCAGGGAGCGGCGGCACGACGTTCCGGCCGCCGCAGGCAATGACGAGGTGGTCGTAGGCGTGGTCCGCGCCATCGGACGTCCGGACCAGCTTCGGACCGCGCTCGATGCTTGTGACCGACAGTCCGGACAGCAGCTCAATCGCATTGGCTGCGTAAAAGCTGAATGGACGGAGCGGGAACGATGCCGCCTCCGCACCCTTCATGAATGCTTTTGACAGGGGCGGACGCTGGTATGGCAGGCCAGCCTCCCGCTCGATCAGCGCGATACGGCCGTCGAAGCCGTCAAGGCGCAGGCTTGCGGCGAGCTGGACGCCACCGTGACTTGCGCCCACGATGATGACACGGCTCGGGTTCACGTCCGCACGGGTGGCGCGCAGGCCTGTGGGCACCCGGCGCAGCCAGGTGGCACGCCCACGGGGCAGGGCGGGTTTGACGCTTGCGCCGCTCTCGGTGGGGCTAGCGCTGTCCTTCCGGTACGGCGGCACGAAAGCCCTCCATGTCGTCGGTGACCTTGATCTGGCATGATAAACGGCTGCCTTCTCGCCGGCCGCCCTCGACGTAGTCCAGCATGCCCGACTCCCCGGCCGCGGGAG
Organism: Rhodospirillales bacterium; assembly: GCA_903644035.1. GTDB lineage: Bacteria > Pseudomonadota > Alphaproteobacteria > Acetobacterales > Acetobacteraceae > CAHJXG01. Next base: position 1,882 of record CAHJXG010000309.1, on the reverse strand, counting down.
GAGGCAGGCGGCCGAGCCACTCCGGATCGACGTAGACGTGGCAGGTGGCGCACGCCATGGACCCGCCGCACTCCGCGACGACGCCGGGCACGCCGGCGGCGGTCGCGGCCTCCATCAGGGTCAATCCCACCTTGGCGTCCACGTCCTGCCTCGATCCGTCCGCAAGGATGAAGGCGGTCGCGACCGTCTTGGCTTCGGCGGCCGGGTGCGGCATGGCAGGGCGCTCTACCTGCCGCGGCTTCGCGGACGGCGCCGCCTGCGCCTGCGCCGGGGGCACAGGCTCCTCTGCGGGCGGGACATACTCCTGGCGGACATCCCCCAACAGCTCGTCTCCCAGCTTCACCGCCTTGGGTGGGCCGGGCTGATTGGCGCCGTCGGACGGGCGCAGGATTTCCGCGATCCGCGAGAAATCCTGGTTGAGGGCCGTGTCGGGATTCGAGTGGGGATCGAGGATCGGCACACCGATCCGCGTTTCGATCGGGACGACTCCCGCCCAGACGTTGATGTCCATCTCCTCGGGCATCGGCGGCGGGAAGGCGTTGCGGATCTTGGCCGACGCCTCCTGGATCGGCAGCCTGTAGACGCTGACGCGCGAGAACTCGCTCTCGGACGGGCGGCGGATCTTGTCCCAGCGGTTGGGATAGAAACGCTCGATCAGGCTCTTCAGCGCATCCAGCTTCTCGACGGGATCAGCGACCTCCTCGACGGTGCCGTAGATGATGACGCTGCGATAGTTCATCGAGTGGTGCAGAGCCGCGCGCGCGGCCACGAAGCCGTCGATCACGGTCGCCGTCAGGCAAACCTGTGGATGGTCGGTGAACGAGCCGAACATCCGGTTCTTCTGTGCGCCGTGGAAGTAGACGTGATCGCCCCTCCGGAAGAAGATCATCGGCAGCATGGCCGGCGTCTCGTCCTTGGTGAAGCCGATATGCGCGACGACCGCCTTGTCGAGGATGCCCCAGATGGTGCGCTTGTCGTGATGGCCCCGGGGAGGAAAGCGGCGGATCCTCGTCCGAGCGGTCACCTCGAGTACAGCCTGGTCGTCCTGTGCCATTGAAGCCTCTGGCGTGTTCATGCGCCTCAGCATCGCGCGGCGCGCGCGGCGCCGATAGGACCGGTATCGCCATACCCATTGAGCCAATCGCCGGTTGAGCCGTCGCCTGCCGGCCGCGCCGCGTTCCGGTCAGGCGCGGGCGAGAAGGGGCAGGAGGCGGGTCATCGCCTGCTGGACGCCTTCGGCGTCAAGGTTGCCGAACCCGAAGATCAAGCCCGGGCTGGTCCGTTCCCCCAGGTAGGCGCTGCGCAAGCCGTACAGGCCGATGCCGGCGCGCAGGGCGGCGCCGATCACCGCCGCCTCATCCTGGTCCGGCCGCAGAAGGGCGCAGGCGTGAAGGCCGGCGCTGCTCGGCAACAGCCGTGCGCCATGCCGTGCCAGGCTGTCGCTGAATCGAGAGAGGCAGACATTGCGCTCCGCGTAGAGGGTCCGCATCCGGGTCACGTGCCGGCCGAACTGGCCGCTTGCCATGAACTCGGCCAGGACGGACTGCGACACGTTGTCGGAATGGCGGTCGACCAGCCACTTGGCGGTGACGAAGGTCCGGTTCAGCGCCTCCGGAGCGATCAGGTAGCCGAGCCGTATGCCGGGCATGAGGTTCTTGGAAAAGGTTCCGACATAGATGACGCGGGCTGCCGTGTCCGCGGCCTGGAGCGCCGGCAACGCCCCGGGGGCATACTGGAACTCGCTGTCGTAATCGTCCTCGACGATGACGGCGTCGCGGCGCACCGCCCAGGCGAGCAGCGCCGCCCGGCGGGCCTGGGACATGGACACGCCGAGCGGATATTGGTGCGAGGGGGTGACGTATGCCAAGGAGACGCCGCCCGG
>CAHJXG010000308.1 GCA_903644035.1 Rhodospirillales bacterium | reverse complement strand
ACGCGATGGCGTTCGGCCGGGCGCAGCAGGTCGAGAAGCCCGGCCGTGCGGCGGCCTTCCGGGCGGCGCGGGGCAAGGCGCGCTGACCCGTCGGCCTCGGCTGACCCGTCGGCCCCGCTGACATCGGGCGCCCACATGCCTATCTTCCGTGCAAACGGAGGACCCCCATGCTGAACCCGACCGCGCCGCTCCCGCTCAAGGACCCCAGCCTGTTCCGCCAGGCCTGCTGCATCGGCGGCGAGTGGGTGCAGGCCGCCAGCGGCAGGACGCTCGCGGTCCGCAACCCCGCGACCGGCGTGGTGATCGGCGAGGTGCCGGCGCTCGGCGCGGCCGAGACGCGCCAGGCCATCGAGGCCGCGGCTCGCGCTTTCCCGGCCTGGCGCGCTTTGCTGGCCAAGGAGCGCTCGGCCATCCTGCGCCGGCTGTTCACGCTCATGCTGGAGAACACGGACGACCTCGCCACCATCATGACCGCCGAGCAGGGCAAGCCGCTGGCCGAGAGCCGGGGCGAGATCGCCTACGCCGCGTCGTTCATCGAGTGGTTCGCCGAGGAGAGCAAGCGCGTCTATGGCGACACCATCCCGCAGCCGCAGGCCGGCCGCCGGATCATCGTCACCAAGGAACCCATCGGCGTGTTCGCCGCCATCACGCCGTGGAACTTCCCGGCCGCGATGATCACCCGCAAGGCCGGGCCGGGCTGGGCCGCCGGCTGCACCGGGGTGATCCGCCCGGCGAGCCAGACCCCGTTCTCGGCGCTCGCCCTCGCCGTGCTGGCGGAGCGCGCCGGGATGCCGCCCGGCGTCTGCAACGTCATCACCGGGCCGAGCGGCGAGACCGGCGGCGAGCTGACCAGCAACCCCAAGGTGCGCAAGCTGAGCTTCACCGGCAGCACGGAGGTCGGCGCCAAGCTGCTGGCGCAGATCGCGCCGACGGTGAAGAAGGCGAGCATGGAGCTGGGCGGCAACGCGCCGTTCATCGTGTTCGACGATGCCGACCTCGACGCAGCCGTGGTGGGCGCCATCGCCAGCAAGTTCCGCAACGCCGGCCAGACCTGCGTCTGCGCCAACCGCCTTCTGGTGCAGGACGGGGTGTACGAGGCGTTCACCGAGAAGCTGAAAACCGCCGTCGCCGCGCTCCGCGTCGGCAACGGCATGGAGGAGGGCGTGACCCAAGGCCCGATGATCAACGCCGAGGCGGTCGAGAAGGTCGAGGCGCATATCGAGGACGCGGTCAGCCGCGGCGCCCGCGTGGCGATGGGCGGCGGGCGGCACGAGCTGGGCGGCTTCTTTTTCCAGCCGACCATCCTGACCGAGGTTCCCCGCACCGCCGACATCTTCCGCGAGGAGACGTTCGGCCCGGCGGCGGCGCTGTTCCGCTTCTCCACCGAGGCGGAGGCCGTCGAGATGGCCAACGACACCGAGTTCGGCCTCGCCGCCTACTTCTACGCCCGCGACGTGGGCCGCATCTTCCGCGTGGCGGAGGCGCTGGAATACGGCATCATCGGCTGCAACGAGGGCATCATCTCGACCGAAGTGGCGCCGTTCGGCGGCATGAAGTCGAGCGGCCTGGGGCGCGAGGGCAGCAAGTACGGGATCGAGGACTACCTGGAGATCAAGTACCTGGCCCTCGGCGGCATCGGGACCTGAGCCATGGCCGATTTTGACTACGACCTGTTCGTGATCGGCGGCGGGTCGGGCGGCGTGCGCTGCGCCCGCATCGCCGCCGGGCATGGGGCGCGCGTCGGCATCGCGGAGGAGGCGCGCTGGGGCGGCACCTGCGTCAACGTCGGCTGCGTGCCGAAGAAGATCATGGTGCAGGCGTCCGAGTATGGGCGCCTGGCCGAGGACTCCCGCGGCTTCGGCTGGGACGCCTCGCCCGGCGTGCACGACTGGGCGTCGCTGATCGCGCACAAGGACCGCGAAATCCTGCGGCTGAACGGCATCTACACCCGGATGCTGGACGGCAGCGGGGTGACCCGGCACGAGGCGCGGGCGGTGTTCACCGGGCCGCACGCGCTGGAGGTCGGCGGCCGGACGGTGACGGCGGAGCGCATCGTCATCGCGACCGGGGGCCTGCCGGCGATCCAGCCGCCCATCGAGGGTATGCATCTTGGGATCATGTCCGACGATGCCTTTGAGTTGCCGGCCTTGCCCCGTCGCGTGGTGATGGTCGGCGGCGGCTACATCGGCATGGAGTTCGCCGGCATCTTCCACGGCCTCGGCGCCGAGGTCGACGTCGTGTACCGCCAGCCCTTGCCGCTGCGGGGCTTCGACCATGACCTGCGGGAGGCGCTGGCCCAGGGCGTCGCCGAGCAGGGCATCCGCCTGCATCCCAGCCAAACGGTGCACCGGGTCGAGGCGGCCGGCGACGCCCGGCGCGTCACGCTGAGCAACGGCCACGTGATCGAGGCCGACCTGGTGTTCTTCGCCGTCGGCCGGGTGCCGAAGACTGCAGGCCTCGGCCTCGAGGAGGCGGGCGTTGCCACCGACAGCCGGGGCGCCGTGGTCGTCGATGCCCGCAACGTCACCAGCCAGCCGCACATCTTCGCGCTGGGCGATGTCAGCAACAAGCTGAACCTGACGCCGGTCGCCATTGCGGAGGGGCATCACCTGGCGGACCGCCTGTTCGGGCCGGGCCAGCCGCGCACGTGGGCGCTCGATCCCGTGGCGACCGCCGTGTTCAGCAACCCGCCGCTCGCGACCGTGGGCCTGACGGAGGAGCAGGCGGTGCAGCACGGCGCGATGGACATCTACATCGCGCAGTTCACGCCGATGCGCCACGTCATGTCCGGCCGGGCGCGCAAGACGATGATGAAGATGATCGTGGACCAGGCGAGCCAGCGGGTGATGGGCGTGCACATGCTGGGCGACGACGTGGCGGAGATGATGCAGGGCATCGGCGTGGCGCTCGTCGCCGGCGCCACGAAGCAGGATTTCGACCGCACCATCGGCATCCACCCCACCAGCGCCGAGGAATTCGTGACCATGCGGACCGTGACGCGCGTGGCGCCCGCAGCCCAGGCGTCGAGGGCTGCGGAATAGCGCAGGTCAGCCATGACGGCTGGGTGGCGTCCGCATGAGAAAACAGCGATAAGCTGGCCTATGCGGAGGAGGCCGATGGCATGACGGAGAAGGTGGCCTGGGGGCCGGCAAGCTGGCGGGCGCGGCGCGTGCTCCAAACCCCGGCCTATCCGGATGAGGGCGCGCTGGCCGCCGTCGAGGCGCGGCTGGCCAAATACCCGCCTTTGGTGTTCGCGGGCGAGGCGCGGCGGCTGCGGGACACCCTGGCGCTGGTGGCGAACGGCCAGGCCTTCGTGCTGCAGGGCGGCGACTGCGCCGAGAGCTTCGGCGACTTCACCGCCAACGTGATCCGCGACACCTTCCGCGTGCTGCTGCAGATGGCCGTCGTGCTGACGTTCGGCGCCAGCGTGCCGGTGGTGAAGATGGGGCGCATGGCCGGGCAGTTCGCCAAGCCGCGCTCCTCCGACACCGAGACCGTGGACGGCGTGACCCTGCCGAGCTACCGCGGCGACATCGTCAACGGGCCGGAGTTCACTGCCGCCGCCCGCATGCCCGACCCGGCGCGCATGGAGACCGGCTACTTCCAGTCGGCCGGCACGCTGAACCTGCTGCGCGCCTTTGCCGGCGGCGGCTACGCCGACCTGCACCAGGTGCACCGCTGGAACCTCGACTTCGCCGCCCGCTCGCCGCTTGCTGCCCGTTACCAGGACATCGCGTCGCGCATCGACGAGACGCTGGCTTTCATGTCGGCCTGCGGCGTCGGCAGCCTGAACACGCCGCAGATGCGCGAGACGGAGTTCTACACCAGCCATGAGGCGCTGCTGCTGCCCTACGAGCAGGCGCTGACCCGGATCGACAGCACGTCCGGCGATCCCTACGCCTGCTCCGCCCATTTCCTGTGGATCGGCGACCGCACCCGGCAGCTTGACGGCGCGCATGTCGAGTTCCTGCGCGGCGTGCACAACCCGGTCGGCCTGAAGGTTGGCCCGACGATGACGCCCGACGAGTTGATGCGCCTCATCGACGCGCTGAACCCGGCCAACGAGGCCGGGCGCCTGACCCTCATCAGCCGCATGGGCGCCGAACGTGTCCATGCGGCCCTGCCGCCCTTGCTGCGCGCGGTCAACCGCGCCGGGCGCAAGGTCGTGTGGCTCTGCGACCCCATGCACGGCAACACCATCAGCACGGCGGCCAAGGTGAAGACGCGCAGCTTCGACAGCATCCTGGCCGAGGTCCGCGGCTTCTTCGACGTGCACGCGGCGGAGGGAAGCTGGGCCGGCGGCGTCCACGTCGAGATGACGGGGCAGGAGGTGACGGAGTGCGTCGGCGGCGCGCACCGCCTGACGGAGGCCGACCTCGGCAGCCGCTACGAGACGTTCTGCGACCCGCGGCTCAACGCCGAGCAGTCGCTGGAACTCGCCTTCCTGGTCGCGGCCGAGCTGAAGGC
>CAHJXG010000307.1 GCA_903644035.1 Rhodospirillales bacterium | reverse complement strand
ACAAGTTCCTCAACGGCGGACCCGGGGCGCCCGCCTTCCTCTACGCGGCGCCCCGCCTGCATGACGGCCTTCGCCTGCCGATCACGGGATGGCTGGGCCACGCGGCGCCCTTCGCGTTCGAGGCCGAGTACCGCCCGGCGCCCGGCCTGGCCCAGGCCATCGTCGGCACGCCGCCGATCCTCAGCCTCGCCGCTCTTGACGTGGGGGTGAGCCTGGCGCTGGAGGCGCCCCTGTCCGACGTGCGGGACAAGTCGGTCCGGCAGGTCGCCCTGCTGGCGGCGCTGGTGGAGCAGGCCGCGCCCGGCGCGTTCCGCCGGGTCACGCCAGAGCACCCGGCGCGGCACGGCAGCCAGCTCTGCCTGTCGCACCCGGACGCCCACGCCGTCATGCAGGCGCTGATCGAGCGCGGCGTCATCGGGGACTTCCGCGCCCCCGACATCCTGCGGTTCGGCCTCACGCCGCTCACCCTCGGCTATGCCGAGCTGTGGGACGCGGCAGCGATCCTCGGCGCCATCATGGCGGAGGGCGCCTGGCACGACCCGCGCTTCGCGGTCCGCAGGGCGGTCACATAGAGGCGCGCCGGGTCAATCCCCGCCCAGCGCCTGCTCCGTCGGGCGGGCCGCGTCGGGCGCGGGGGCGCTCGCCGCCGCCGGCTTCGCCAGGAAATCCCGGTCGAGCGTGAAGGTGATCGGCCGGCGCTTGCTGCGCCCCCGCTTGAGCAGCCCGCCCTTGGCCGCCGCCGCGTAGACCGCCGTCTTGGCCCACACCGCCGGTCCCGACACGCTGCGCTGCGGCTTGAGCTTCAGCTTGTCCCGCAGCAGGCCGTTCGCCCCGTTGACGAACAGGTTGCGGCGGATGTCGGTCGTGAAGTACTCGATGGTCATGGAGACGCTGAGCTCGTCGGCGTTCTCGATCCGGTGCGGCATGTTGAGCGGCCACTGCGCCATCTCTCCGGGCTGCAGCTCGATGCACTGGGCATAGTCGTCGTACCAGCCCTCGTACTGGATGCCGGTCTCGTTGTTGTAGAGGATCACGTTCTCCAGGCTCTCCGGCGTCAGGAACGGCGGCTCCTTCGGATACAGGTAGACGCGCTTGCTGCCCGCGATCTGCCAGAGCGTCTGGCCGGCCGTGTCGAAGTGGTAGTACACCTGGGCGCGCGGCGAGGAGATCAGGATGCCGTTGATCCGCTTGAAGGTCGTGAAGCCGGGGATGCGCCCCTCCAGCTCCCCGAAGATCTCGTCCAGCAGCCTGCCGTATTGCGGGTCGATCTCGTTCACGCGGAGCAGGTTGAGCCAGATCCGGCCACTGGCGATGGCGTCCATGACCTCCAGGCCGCTGAGCGTGCCCATCTCGCCTTCCCGCCAGAGCTTGCGCTCGTTCGGGCGTCCGGTCTCGATCAGCATGTAGTTCGACTTCGGCGCGGCCTCGATCAGGCGGGCCAACGCCGGGCGGCTGAACAGCTCGTGCTGGTGCAGCCGGTGCTTGAGGCGCAGCGGCACGTTGCCCCACAGCGCCGCGTGCTCGGGCTTCCAGGCGGTGAAGATCGAATCAGTCATGCCAAGCTCCAGGAGGGTCCGCGTGGAGCGTGCATACACGAAAACGAGTCGAAAAGCGAACGGACAGCGCGGGCGCGCGCCGCTCCGCCTGACGCCTGCGCAACGTCCCGCGGCGCGGCCGAGGAAGCCCTTGCGGAAAGGGGCCGCGATTGCAACAGTGACGCAAAGGAGGACGAAACATGCCGATGGTCCCGTCTGCATCCAAAGGCGATGCGATCCTCCAGGCGCGCGGGATCATCAAACGGTTCGGCCATGTCGAGGCGCTCCGCGGCGCGGACTTCGACGCCTATGCCGGCGAGGTCACGGCGCTCATCGGCGACAACGGCGCGGGCAAGAGCACGCTCGTGAAGATCCTCTCCGGCGTGTACGGGGCGACCTCCGGGCAGATGACGGTGGACGGGACGCCGGTGTCGTTCGCCTCGCCGTCGGACGCCCACGCCATCGGGATCGAGACGGTGTACCAGGACCTGTCGGTGTGCCCGGACCTCAGCCCCTCCGCCAACATGTTCATGGGGCGGGAGGCGCTGCGGCCCGGCCTGCTCGGCCGGCTCGGCTTCCTCGACAACGCCACCATGCGGCGGGAGAGCGCGGTCGCGTTCCAGAAGCTGAAGGTCGCGCTGAAAGACATGGACGCGCCGATCGCGAGCCTGTCTGGCGGGCAGCGGCAGAGCGTGGCGATCTGCCGGGCGGCGATGTGGGCCAAGCGCGTCGTGTTCATGGACGAGCCGACGGCGGCGCTCGGCGTCGTGCAGACGGCGCGCACGCTCGACCTGGTGCGCCGCATCCGCGACACCGGGGTCGCCGTCGTGCTGATCAGCCACAACATGCGCGACGTGATCCAGGTGGCCGACACGGTGGAGGTGCTGCGGCTCGGGCGGCGGATCGCGTCGATGCGCAACCAGGGCCTCACCGTGCCGGACCTCGTCGGCGCCATGACCGGGGCGCTCGACGTCGTGCCCGAGGCCGAGCAGGGAGCCGCGGCATGAGCGGGGACGCGATCATCACGCCACCGGCCGCCACAGGCGAGGCGGTCGGGCTGCAGGCGCCGCAGGGCCTGGGCCGCAAGCTCAAGGTGGCGATGTCGTCCTCGCCCTTCTACATGGGCATCATCCTGGTGCTGCTGGTCGCGTTCTTCTCCTTCCTGCACCCGGCCACCTTCGCCAGCAGCTACAACATCCGCAACATCTTCCTCGACGCCTCCGTGCTGCTGATCCTGGCGGTCGGCACCACCTACATCATGATCGCCGGCGGGTTCGACCTGTCGATCGGCTCCGTGCTGGTGTTCTCGGGCGTCGTCGCGGCGCAGGTGATGCTGAAGTTCGGCACCGACAGCCTGCTCACCGTCGGCATCGGCTTCATCGTGGCGCTCGCGTGCGGGACGGCCTGGGGCGTGTTCAACGGGTTCTGCATCACCAGGCTCCGCGTGTCCGCGCTGATCTCGACGCTGGGCTCGATGGGGGCCGCGCTCGGGGCCGCCTACCTGGTGTCCGACGGCAGCGACATCCGCACCGTGCCGAACGCGCTGATCGCCGTCGGCCACGGCTCGGTCGGCGGCGTGCCGTGGCTTGTCGTCATCACCGCGGTCGTCGCGGTGATCGGCGGGATCGTGCTGCACATGACCCGGTTCGGCCGCCACACCTTCCTTGTCGGCTCCAACCCGGAGGGGTCGCGCCGGGCGGGCATCAACGTGTCCGGGCACCTGCTGAGGCTGTACGCGCTGAGCGGGCTGCTGGCCGGGTTCGCGGCGATGCTGTCGCTGGGCCGCTTCTCGACCACGACGCTCGAGGGCCACGCGAACGATCCGCTGGAGGCGATCACCGCGGTGGTGCTGGGCGGCACCGCGCTCACCGGCGGGCGCGGCACCATCATCGGCACGGTGGTCGGCGTGTTCATCCCGGCCGTGCTGGCGAACGGGTTCATCATCATGGGCATCCAGCCGTTCTGGCAGATGGTCGTCATCGGCTTCGTCGTGATCGCGGCCGTCTATGCCGACCAGATCAAGCGCCAGAAGGGCGAGCGCATGTAGCTGCCGCCGGATGATCGCCGCCCCGAAGCATTCATGAGGACCAGACATGCGCCTGACCTTTGCCGCCACGCTCCTGCTCTCCCTTGCGGCGCTGCCCCTCTCCGCCCGGGCCGACAAGCCCCACAAGATCACCTACATCCAAGGCGTGACGGGCAACCCGTTCTACATGTCGGTGACCTGCGGCGCGGCGGAGGCGGCCAAGCGCCTGGGCGTCACCTTCGACGCGCAGGGTCCGCAGCAATACACCCCGGCCCTGCAGATGCGCGTGCTGAATGCGGTGATCGCAGGCCAGCCCGACGGCATCCTGTTCACGGCCGATGACCCGGTGGCGCTCACCGCGACGCTGCTCGACGCCAAGGAGCGCGGGATCAAGATCCTCTCGATCGACGGCGACGTGAAGGACATGAGCGTCGCCGTGTCCAACATCCAGTCCGACAACGTCGAGGGGGGCCGGGAGGCGGCTAGGCAGCTGGCCGCGCTGATCGGCGACAACGGCAAGGTCATGGCGATGATGAACTCGCCCGCCGCCAACGTCGCCCAGCAACGCCTGCAAGGGTTCCAGGAGGAGATCGCCAAGCATCCCAAGGTCACCTTCCTCGGCCCGCAATACAGCAACAACCAAACCGCCAAGGCGGCGTCGATCGTCACCTCGACGATTGCGGCGCATCCGGACCTCGCCGGGATCTTCACGCTGACCACCAACAACACCGAAGGGGCCGCGACCGGCGTGCGCGAGGCTCAGCGCGAGGGCAAGATCAAGCTGGTCGGCTTCGACACGTCCGATCCCATCGTGGAGGCGATCCGCAAAGGGATCGTGTCGGCCGATATCGTCCAGTATCCCTATCGCGTCGGCCAGCTCGGGGTCGAGATGATGGTCGCGGCGCTCGAAGGCAAGCCGATTGAGCGCCAGGTCAACACGCCGTTCATCGTGGCGACCCCGGCGAACGTCGACACGCCCGAGGTGCAGCAGTACATCTACCGCACGAACTGCCGGTAGCCGGACACCCCGCGCACCCGCCAGGCTGCCGGCGTTCCCGCCGAGAGCCTGGCCCGAGGGTCCGGTCGCTGATCAGCTATGGGTGCCCGGAGCCGCCGGGTGCTCGTCCACGCGGGGAGCGGTCTGCTGCGCGGGCGCGGGAGACGCAAGCTGCTGCGACGGCGGCGGCGGGGCGAGCTCCACCATGGTTCCGGTCTGATTCTCCGCGCCATAGCCGTAGCTGATGGTGGGCGCCGTCCCCGAGGGCGACACCTGGTCCGCATTCAGGCCATAGGCACGCTTGTAGATCGGCGCCGGTCCCGGGTAGGACACGCCGTCGCCGTTTCCTGCGCCGTACTGCCAGCTGACCTTGGCCGGGGCGGACGGGTCCACCGTGCTGCAGCCGACCAGGGCGATCATTGCCGGGATAATAACCAAACCGCGCATCAAAACCCTCCTACAATGAATGGCGCTGGCTCCAAAGTCCCGCCAGGCCTATCCAGGAGCGTGGCAACTGATGCCGAAAGACTCCAATGATACTTCGTCATGCCGCAGATGAATGGCGCTCATCCTTTGTGCGGGGTCACGTGACGTGGCGATGGCAAACTTCTCCAGCATAGACCTGAACCTGCTCCGCGTGTTCGACGCCCTGTTCGAGGAGCGGAGCGTCACGCGCGCCGGGAGCCGCCTGCACGTGACGCAGTCCGCGGTGAGCCACGCGCTGGCCCGGCTGCGCGACATCCTGGATGACGAGCTGTTCATCAAAGGCCCGGACGGCATGGCGCCGACCGCCAAGGCGCGGGCGGTCGGGCCGCGGCTGCACGCCGGGCTGCTGCAGCTGCAGGCGGCCCTCAGCGTCGATGCGTTCGACCCGGCGACTGCAGAGTACCGCTACACCATCGCCGCCGACGCCTACGCCACCGCCGTCCTGCTGCCGAGCGTCATCGGGCGCATCCGCGCCGATGCGCCGGGAATCGATGTCCGCATCACGCCGGGCGTCGCCGACATCGGGGAGGCGCTCGACACCGGGCGCGTCGACCTTGCCATCTCGGCCTACGGCCGGGTGCCCGAACGTCTGGGGCTGCAGGTGCTGCTGCGCGACCGGCTGGTTTGGGTGCTGCGTGCCGACCACCCGCTGGCGCAGGAGCCGTTGACGCTGGAGCGGCTCGCAAGCCTGCCGCACCTCGTCCGCGCCGTGACGGATGAGCGCACGGAGGCGATGGACGGCATGATCGTGGAGCATGGCCTGGAGCGCCGGGTCGCGCAGGACGGCGACGGCGCGCTGATCGCCGCGCTGGCCGGCATCGGGCGGCAGCGCCAGATCCGGCTGACCGTGCCGAGCACCCAAGCGGCGCTGGCGATCGTGGGGGAGACCGACCTCGCGGCCCTGGTGCCGTGGCGGATGGCGGCCGCATGGGCGGGGCATTACCGGCTGAAATGGATGGAGCCGCCCTACCCAGGCCCGGAAACCCAGACCTCCATGGTCTGGCACCTCGGGCATGGCAGCAACCCCGCGCTGAAATGGCTGCGGCACGTCATCATGGAGGTCGCGAGCCAGGCATGAGGCCCGGCCGCCGCCACAGGCGGCCCTGGATCAGCGCCGTTCCGGGCTATGCTCGCCTCATTGTGGGTCCGCATGGCCTTGGGGCCGCCGTCAGCCGCGGTCCTCATGCGCCGGGCTGCGGGAGAACAGGCGATAGGTGCCCCGGCCACCGGTCTTGGCCTGGTACAGGGCGCGGTCGGCGTTGTCGAGCAGCACCGCTGCCGGGAGGCCCGGCATCGACAGCGCGATGCCGATGCTGACGCGGACCTCGACCTTGTGCCCCTCCAGGAACACGGGATGGCTGACGCCTTCGAGCACGCGCTGCGCCAGGAGCGCCGCCGCCTGCTCGTTCGCGCCCTGCATCAGGATCGCGAACTCGTCGCCGCCCAGCCGGGCCGCCACGTCGCCTTCGCGCACGCAGTTGCGGATGCGCTGCGCCACCGCGAACAGCAGGGCGTCGCCGGTCGCGTGGCCCAGGGTGTCGTTCACCTGCTTGAAGCCGTCGAGGTCGAGGTAGAGCACGGCGGACCGGCTCCCCTGGGCGTTTGCACAGGCCTCCTCGAGCGCGCGCATGAACACGGCGCGGTTGGCGAGGCCAGTCAGGCTGTCGTAAGAGGCGAGGTAGGCCGTGCGCCGGGCGTCCTGCGTCGCCTCCGTGACGTCCGCGCCCACCCCGCGGAAGCCGACGAAGGTGTTGGACCGGTCGAAGGTCGGGCGGCCCGTCAGCGACCACCAGCGCGGCTGCCCCGCGACATCGACCGGCACGACGAGGTTGGCGAACGCCGCCCTTGCCTGAAGCTGCTGGACCACGGGGCTGGGAATGGCCGCCCCGGCCAGCAGGGTCTGCACCCGCAGCAGCTCGAAGATCGAGCGGTTCGCCAGCAGCTCGGCCGGCGTCTGCGCGATGTCGGCGAACCGGGGCGACACGTTCCTGAGCCGCATCTCGCCGTCGGTCTCCCACAGCCAATGGCTGCTGTTCGCCTCGAAGTCCCGCAGCAGCAGGCCGATCACGTCCGCCTGGTCCTGCAGCCGGGCCTCATGCGTCACCCGCCGGACCAGGGTGCGGTTGATGAACAGGATGGTGAACAGGACCAGCGGCGCGTAGCCCAGCAGCAGGCCGAAGATCTGCAGGTCGATCGCGCGCCCGCTCTGCACGAGGATGGCGATGCCGCCCAGCGTCACCGGGGTCCAGAAGGTGATGGCGACGGAGACGGGCAGGAACACCGCGGCCGTCGAGATGACGCCGATGATCGTCGCATAGAGCACGCTGCGCTGGTCGCCGTCGGCCACGGCATTCATCCCGAGCAGCGCCGCGGCCCACAGGATGCCCAGCACCAGCACCAGGCCGATATGGTAGCGTATGAAGCGGACGGACGCCTCTGCCAGCCTGTCGTCCATGCGGCGCGTCCGCTGCCAGGCATATCCCAAGTAGAGCACGGCCGCATAGGCGAACGGCAGGATGCATAACGGCAGCAGCCAGTCGATTGCAAGACCGTCGCTCGAGAAAACCCAATATAGAAACACTAAGGTGTTGAGGCCGCAGAATGTCATTACCCGCATCAACCGAGTCAGTATATCCAGCTGCTCGATGCGTATACGTTCTGATACGTCATCCACGCCAAGCGTGCTCGATCTCTCTTCCATACTATGTCTCGAGATCCTTCGGTCCGGTTGGCGTCTTCCTGTCGAGCCGCGGCAGAAACATACCTGTCCGGGCGGCGTAACGGGCGTACTCTGCTGCGAGTCGGCTGCGAGACATCGTCCGTTCCTCCTGGCGAGCAGCCACAATGTAGCACACCAGTATTGTGATGAAACCAATCCAGCATAGGCTGCTCATGGTTGCAACGCAGGTCGCGAGCCAAAAAATCAAGTAGGATGTGTAGAATGGATGCCGCACATGGCGGAACGGTCCGCGCGTCAGTACAGCCGGGGGCTGCGCGCCGGAGAAGGCGAGGGCGAAACCCGCGTCGCGCGTCGTGCGCACGGTCCAGATGAACAGGGCCAATGAACCCAGGCACAGGACCGGCGCCGCCGGCCAGACATCAGGCAGCGGCCGCGTGAGGACGAGCCAGGTGAACAGGGCCATCACGACGAGGCTGACCGCCTCGATGAGCCGCATCCCAGGCCGGACCGGCCCGGTCGAGCGGAAATGCCTGAGGGTCCCCCAGGTGAACCCGACGAAGCACGCAGCACCCGGCAGCAGCACGAGCAGCTTCAGCGCCGGCATCATGGCATCACCGAGATGGTCTCGCCCTGGCCGAGCCGGTCATAATGGGACCGGATCGCGCCGGCGACGTCGAGGACCGGCACCATCCGGCGCACCGTGTCATATTGCGGTCGCAGGCAGCTCAGAAGGTGGGTCGAGAACTTCACCCCGTGGTAGACGCGCGGACCCGCGACCTCGCTGAACCGCAGCCGCGTGTAGAAGGGGATGTGGTTACGGCGCACGCAGGACACCACGGCCCCGGCATCGTTCTTGAGGATGAAGTAGCCCGCCAGGCGGAACAGCAGGAACACCAAGCTCCTGTTATCGGCCAAATCGGGATGGCGGACGAGTCGGTTGATCTCGACGACCCGCTCCACGGGCGCAGCCACGTCGCGCCGGAACAGCGCCTCGGTCTCCTCGGGGAACACGTGCTGGGCCGGGATCGCGCCGGACTCGCTGCCATCGGCTCCGCGGGTGAGCGCGCAGATGCGGGTCGAGGCGACGGCCCGGCTGCCTTTGTAGATCACGACGGTCTGGACGCCGGGCTGGTCGTCGTACTCGTCGCTGAACATCCCGTTGCGCCGAGCCTCGATATGTCCCTCGGCGAAGTAGCTGAGGTAGCGCAGCTTGTAGCAGTCCTTCTTGGTCTTGGGGTCGAGGGCGAGCCGCGCGGTGAGCTGTTCCGGGTCGCTCCGACGCTGAGCCTGGCCGTGCCGGGCAATTGGCGTGACAACGGGCGTCTTTGTTTGCAGAAACGTCAAAATAACTTTCCTTATCAGTGTCAAATAATGGACAAGCAACGCAGCGACGGCCATCAGGGCGCCTGCAGTCAATCGTTGCATATTGATGATGCATTGGCGATTTCGACGGTATGCCGGCCTAGAATTCCAGCCTAGCGTGCTGGGCTTGGTCTGGCGACGGCGATGCGCAGTAAAAGATCGTTAAAAACGATCTATACTGGTCTTGTTCTGAATAGCTATTCACTCACTCAAATCTATAGAACATATGTTACGATGATACTGACGTACCGAAGAGTGACCGCTACCGGATGGATCGCGGCCGCAGGCTGAGGTCCTGCTGCCCCGTCGCTGGCGCTTCGCGCCAACCGATGGCAGGCCGGGGCTGGGCCCGCCTTCCTCGCAGCCGCATCGGCTTCGGTCCGATCCCGCCTGTGCCGGGGGATGCCGCATGGCGGTTCAGCGCAGCGCCGGGACCCGTCTGGCCCTTCAATGCATGCCTGGACGTGTCGTCCTCGTGCAGGCCGTCTGCCCGGTTGACGCCGGACGGCCCATGGCCCCGGCGCCCCGGCGATCAGTTCGTGGTCACCACGTGGATGTCCCCGTCGCGCTCGATCACGCTCACCGACACCTCGCCGGGCGTGCGGCTGATCAGCACGCTCACCCGCGCGTCGCCCAGCGAGAGGTTGCGGAGCGTCAGGCTGTCCAGGAAGCCCGGCAGGTCCGGGCGGTCGAAGCGTACGGCGCGCGCGGCCGGGTCGAAACCGAGGCCCAGGCTGGCCTGCACGAACGCCGGCAGCGTGGCCGCCGCCCACGCCTGCGGCGCGCACGCGACCGGGTAGGACGTC
>CAHJXG010000306.1 GCA_903644035.1 Rhodospirillales bacterium | reverse complement strand
TGGCTCCGGGCGCGAACCGGCCCGCCGGCGCGGCGCGGTCGCCCGGCAGCGCCGGACAGGCGTCGTCGGGGCATGACGCCGCAAAGCCGTCGGACATCCCGGCCCGCGGCTGGTGGGCCATCGCGAAGCGGGTCGCGGCCAAGGTCTCCAGCGACCGGCTGCTGACCGAGGCGGCCGGCATCACCTTCTATGCCCTGCTGGCGTTCTTCCCCGCGCTGACCGCCCTGGTGTCGCTGTATGGCCTCATTGCCGACCCGGCCACCATCTCGGACAACCTGGGTGCCCTGTCCGGCGTGGTGCCGAGCGGCGGGATGCAGATCATCACCGAGCAGGTGAACAGCCTGACCGCGAATGGCAGCAAGGCGCTGGGCTTCGCCGCGGTGCTCGGGCTGGGCACCTCGCTCTGGAGCGCGAACCAGGGCACCAAGGCCCTGTTCGACGCGCTGAACGTGGTTTACGGCGAGGACGAGAAGCGCGGCTTCCTGCTCCGCACCGCGGTGACGCTCGCCTTCACCCTGGGCGGCATCGTGTTCGTGCTGCTGGCGATGGCGGCCGTCGTCGTGGTGCCCATCGTGCTCGGGCTGATCGGCCTGGGCGACGCCGCCGACCTGATGCTGCGCATCCTGCGCTGGCCGCTGATGCTGGTGGCCCTCGCGGCCCTGCTGGCGTGCATCTACCGCTTTGGGCCGAGCCGGGAGCGCGCGCGTTGGCAGTGGGTCAGCTGGGGCGGCGGCTTCGCGGCCGTGACGTGGGTGGCGGGCTCGGTCGCCTTCTCCTGGTACGTCAGCAATTTCGGCAGCTACGACAAGACCTACGGCTCGCTCGGCGCGGTCGTCGGCTTTCTCACCTGGATCTGGCTGTCCGCCACCATCGTGCTGATCGGCGCCGAGCTGAACGCGGAGACGGAGCAGCAGACGGCGCGCGACACGACGACCGGGCCGGAGCAGGCGCCGGGCCACCGTGGCGCCAGGAAGGCCGACACGGTGGCCGCTGAGTAACACGGAATCGTGATCCCCTCGGCGCGGCACCCAAGCGGGTCTCGCGTGTAATGGCTTCTAACATCAAGCACGGAGAAGATTGGCTTCCGCGATACCGGCGACGGCCTCGGCCCATGGCCCGGCCGTTTGCGGCTTGACGTTACAATCATCCCTGAAGGAGACGACCGATGGCGACACGCACTTTGACGGCCATGTTCAAGACCCGCGGCGAGGCGGGACGTGCCGAGCAGGCGCTTGCAAGCGAGCTGGGCCTGAACCGCTCGGCGATCCAGACCAGTCCCGGAACCGGCGTGACCGACGCCGGCTACGACCAGGCGCGTCCCTATGAAGAGAAGGGCTTCTTCGCCTCGCTCAAGAGCCTGATGCTGCCCGAGGAGGACCGCTACGCCTATGCCGAGGGCATGCGCCGCGGCGCCATCCTGCTGAACGTCAAGGCGGATGAGAGCCAGATCGACCGTGCGTCGGATATCCTGGAGCACGCCGGCGCCATGGACCTCGACGCGCAGGAGACCGAGTGGCGCAAGTCCGGCTGGACCGGCTACGACGCCACCGCCCATAACAGCCTGCGCACCGCCACGGCCGGCACGGTGCCCGCGGCCGGCCGGGACGAGGCGATCCAGGTGGTCGAGGAACGGCTGGTGGTCGGCAAGCGCGCCGTCGAGGGCGGCCGCGTGCGCGTCCGCTCCTACATCGTCGAGACGCCGGTCGAGGAGAACGTGACCCTGCATCAGGAGCGGGTCACGGTCGAGCGTCACCCGGTGGACCGCGCCGCCACCCCCGCCGACCTCGCCGCCTTCCAGGAGCGCACGATCGAGGCGCGCGCCACCAACGAGGAGGCGGTCGTCAGCAAGGAGACCCGCATCGTCGAGGAGATCGGGGTGCGCAAGGAGGTGGCCGACCGCGTCGAGACGGTCCACGACACCGTGCGCAAGACCCAGGTCGAGGTCGAGGACAGCACCGCCGGCCGGACCGGCGCTGTGACCAGCGGCACCACCACGGGAACCGGTGCGGCGGGGTCGGTCGACCGGACGCTGAACACCAACGTGAGCGGCGCCAACCCGGGCGCCAACGCCCCCGACGGCACCGGCAGCAACCCGCCGGGCACGATGGCGAGCCGCGCGGTGGACAAGACGCTGGGCACCAACGTCAGCGGCGCCAACCCAGAGCGCAAGTAGCCGGAACCGCCGGCTCGATGCCGAGGGAGAGCCAGGCGGCTCTCCCTCGGCGGCCTGAGCAGGGGCGCGTGGTCAGGACGGGGCAGGCCCGGTTGGGACCGAACCGCCCCGGGGCCCTCGCAGGTTGAAGGCGAGCACGAGACGCAACTCTCCGAACACCGGTGCGTGGTGCCCCCGCCACCAGGTCAGGATCAGGGCGCCCGCAACGGGCGACATCCACAACAACACCCTCCAGGTCAGCAGGACCATGCCGAAGCGCCAGCAGCCGGCGCCCCGTGCAGGCGCCAGGCTGCGGCAGGCATCGGCAACCCGGCGATCACCGATCAGATGCCGAGCAGGGTCACCACGACTAGCACCGTCAGGCCCGGCACCAGCAAGGCTGCGGCGCCCGTCGCCAGATCGCGGCCCAAGCCAGACGATCGTGCATTGCCCTGTCGTTCTTCATCATGGCGCGCGGCGCCTAGGCCGCTCCGGATGTGAAAGGTATTCACGCGCCGACGCCATGATGACGGTCGAACAGGCGCACCGAAGCCGGGCCGCAGTGCCCGGCGTGTGCAACGGCAGGGATTGCCGGTATGCTGGCATGCAGACGGGGCCGGGTCGCCGGCACCCTCATTTCTTAGGGAGAGATCGCGATGGACGACATTAAGGCAACCACGGCCAAGCACCACGAGGACGCCGCGCACCAGTTCGAGGTGGCCGCCAAGATGCACCAGGAGGCGGCCAAGCACTGCGCTTCCGGCAACTTCGAGAAGTCCGAGCACCTGGCCACCAGCGCGGCGGAGGCTGAAGCGGTGGCGAACCGGTACGCGCTGCAGGCGCTGGATCAATACCGTCATCACGCCCAGGAGGTCGCCGACCGCAAGGCCGAGGCTGCGTCGGAAGAGGCAGCCCGCGCTGCCAAGGCCGCCGCCAAGGCGTAGGCGCGGCCCGGCGTGACGGACGTCCCGGGACAGCCGCCCTTGCGGCAGGCGCTGCACCGGCTGACGGTCGCGACGCATGGCAAGGGCCTGGTCGAGATCACCCGGGACGTCCTTGCCTGGACCGCGGGGCAGGGCGTCGGCACCGGCCTGCTCACGCTGTGGTGCCGCCACACCTCGGCTTCCCTGACCGTGCAGGAGAACGCCGACCCGACCGTGCGGGAGGACATCGCCCGCTACTTCGAGGCCCTGGTGCCCGAGGACCCCGCACGCTACGCCCACGATGACGAGGGGCCGGACGACATGCCGGCCCACCTGCGTGCCATGCTGACCAGCACGCAGCTGACCATCCCGGTGGCCGACGGCGTCCCGGTGCTCGGCACGTGGCAGGGCGTGTACCTGTTCGAGCATCGCCGCCGCCCGCACCGCCGCGAGATCGTGCTGCACCTGCTGGGCGAATAGCCCCTCAGGGGGCTTTCCCCTGGGTCGAGCAGGCGGGCCGAGTGGTCCGAAACCGGCTCGCATCCCCATTGACGGCGGCAATCCATACATCTGCGCATGAATATCATGCCGGCTGGCCCGCTAACCGGGCTTTACCGCCATGCCCATACCTGTGGCCGACGACGCGCTCCTGACCGAACGACGCCGCCTCAACAGGAGACTTGCCATGAGGACCCTTTTCCTTGCCGCCGCCGTCGCGTTCAGCCTCGGCCTCGCCCCCGCCTTCGCCGGCGAGGGCAACGGCGAGCCGTTCCCCAACACCGCGGAGAGCTTCACCGCCCGCACGACGACATCGTTCCAGCACGCCGACACCGGCTCGAACGCGTACCCGAACGTTGCGGGGCGGCCGGGTTCCGACCTGCCGGCCCTCGCCGGCGACGTGCTGCCGGCCAATGGCAGCGAGGGCACGGTGCAGACCGCCAACTCCCTGCCGGCGCACTTCGAGGAGGGCACGGTCGCCTACGCGCAGGCCACGCGGGTCCGCAATTGGATGGTGGCCCATGCCCAGCGGTCCGCGGCCTTCGCCTCGACGGCCCGGCGCACGCCCGGCGGCTGATCGCCGCCGCACAGACCAAATCGAGGTGCGTCCCGGGCCATTCCTGCCCGGGCGCCTTAATCAGGAAGCCAAGACGATGAACACCCGCATTCTCAGCCTCGCCGCCTCGCTCGCCTTCACGTTCGGCGGTGCGGCGCTGGCGCAGCCGGCCGTCAGCACGGCGACCGGCCAGGCCGCGGCCTATTCCGTCGCGTCGAGCGCGGTCGGCCGCTGGCTCTATGACCTGAAGGGCAACCGGATCGGCAGCGTCCGCAAGCTTGAGGACGGCGGTCGGACCGCGGTCGTCATGGTCGGGTCCTACTTCCAGGACGGCAGCCACGAGGCCCGGGTGCCCGCCAGCGCGCTGTCGGTCGCCGACGGCAGGACCGTGCTGCGCGGCGACACCGCCCTGGCGCTGAACACCGCCGGGCGATAGGCGACCCGCAGGCCCGCGCCATTCCAACGGCCAGTGGCGCGCGGCCAGCAGGGTGTCGCACACCGCCCCGGGCTTGCCCTGCCTTGTGCCGACCGGGTGCGTATGCTGGAACATGCCGGAGTCATGGGGAAAGGCGACCCCGTCCGCCTCGTGCAGCAGGCGGGCTCGGCCTGTTTGTAGGATCGGCTCGCATCCTCGCCTTGCGAACGCCGACATGCTTCATTGCGCCCATGGCCGCCTACGCCCCGATCCGTCCTGCGATGCGGCGCACGGCTGCGGAGGCCTTGGCCTTTCTCCAGCCGGGCCGCGCCCTTCCGGTTGACCCCGTGCTGCCCCGCGGCGAGGGGCGGACGGTCCTGGTGCTGCCCGTCACCGGGCGTGGGGACGCTCATGCCGCGCCGATGCGCGCGGCGCTCGGCGCGCTCGGGTATCAGGCCTTCGGCTGGACGCTTGGCATCAACGTCGGCCCGACCCCGCGGCTCCTGGCCGGCCTCGACGGCCGCCTGGCGGCGCTGCACGCCGCGCACGGTGCGCTGGACGTCGTGGGCCTCAGCCTGGGCGGGGTGTTCGCCCGCCTGCTGGCGCATCGTCATCCCGGCAAGGTGCGCCAGGTGGCCACCATCTGCAGCCCGTTCCGGGACACGGTGGACAGCGCGTTCCTGCCGGTGCGGCCCTTCCTGCGCGTGTGGCGCACGCCGAACCTGCTGGACCTCGCGGCCAAGGCGGCGCAGCCCTTGCCGGTGCCGGGCACGTTCGTCTTCAGTCGTAATGACGGCATCGTCGCCTGGCGGAGCTGCGTCGAGCCATCCCAGCCGGAGGACTGCTTCGAGATCGACGGCCCGCACGTCACGATGGCGCGGGACCCCGACGTCCTGGCGATCCTCGCCCGCCGGCTTGCGCGCGACCTGTCGGGTTAGCGGCCTCTCTGCGGCTTAACCCCCGGCGCTCCGGTACTTCGCCCGCAGCCGCTGCGCATACACGTTCACCACCAGCGCCAGCAGCAGCACCAGGCCGCGGATCAGGATCTTGAGGAAGCTGTCCATCCGCACGTGGTCCAGCCCGTTGTTCAGAACGCCCAGCACCAGCAGCCCGACGATCGTGTTGCCGATGCCCCCCTGGCCGCCGAACAGGCTGGTGCCGCCCACCACCACGGCGGAGATGGCGTCGAGCAGGTAGTTGTCGAACTGGTTCTGCTGCGCGCTGCCGAAATAGGCGACCCCCAGCATCCCCGCGACCCCCGAGCACAGGGCGCAGATCAGCAGCGACGCGCCCACCACGGCCTTGACGCCGACGCCCGAGTGCTCCGCCGCCTCCCGGTTGCCGCCGACCATGTAGATGTATCGGCCGAACCGCGTGTAGGTCAGCACGAGGTGCCCGACCAGCAGCACCAGCCCGGCCACCACCACGATCCACGGCACCGGGCCGATCGAGCCGCTGCCGAGCGTCAGCAGCACCGGCGGCACGCTGTAGGCGATCTGCCCGCGCACCAGCAGCGCGCAGATGCCGTTGCCGATCTGCAGCATCGCCAGCGTCATGATGAAGGACGGGATGCCGATGCGGGTCACGCCGAACGCGGTCACGCCCCCGAGCGCCAGGCACCCCGCCAGCCCGCCCAGGATCGCGAGCCAACCCGGCAGCGGCAGGTTGGGGATGTTGACGCTCGCGTCCTGCACGGTGAGGAAGGCGACCAGGATGCCGGTGGCGTTGGCGACGCTCGCCACGCTCAGGTCGATCTCGGCGCAGAGGATCACGTAGGTCAGGCCGACCGCGATGATGGCGGTGATCGAGACCTGCTGCAGCACGTTGCTGAGGTTGGACAGCGTCGCGAAGGACGGGCTGGTGGCGCTGAACAGCGCGACCAGCGCCACGAGGGTCACGAGCGGCGCCAGGTTGCGGAGCTGCCCGCGCAGGCGGACCCAGGGGGAAGCGGGCCGCGGGGCGGCGAGGGATGCGGTCATCAGGTCCTCATTCAAGCGGCGGCAAGCAGGCGGTCCTTGCTGACCGGCTCGCCCGCGAACTCCCGGGCGATGGCGCCGCGCCGCATCACCAGGATGCGGTCGGCCAGCGACAGCACGGTCTCCGGCTCGGACGACACCACGACGACGCCGATGCCCGCGTCGCGAAGGCCGCGCACGATCCGCACCACGTCATCCTTGGCGCCCACGTCCATGCCCCGCGTCGGCTCGCTCAGCAGCAGCACGCGCGGCAGGTGGGTGAGCCAGCGGGCCAGCGCCACCTTCTGCTGGTTGCCGCCGGACAGCTGGCCCACCGGGCGGTCCACCCCGGCCGGGCGGATGCCGAGCGACTGGACGTGGCCCTCCGCGATGCGCCGCTCGGCCCGGGGGCGCAGCAGGACGCGGTCGATCCGCTCCAGGATGGCGATGCTGATGTTGCGGTAGACCGGCTCCTGCGCGAACAGCATGGCCCGGCGGCTTTCGGGGACGAAGGCGATGCCAGCCCGCTTGGCCGCCGGCG
>CAHJXG010000305.1 GCA_903644035.1 Rhodospirillales bacterium | reverse complement strand
CCGCCAGCCCCGCGACGAGGCCCGGCATGGCGCGCGGCAGCAGCACGGTCACATCCAGCAGCCACGTCCAGCGGGACGCCCAGCGGTGCCCGGCCAGGTTCACCGCGGTGTAGACCGCGACCGACACCGCGCCGCCAACGGACGCCAGCAGCAGGGTGTTGACGATGCCGCGGATCAGGTTCGGGAAGCCCGCCAGCTCCTGAAAATGCACGGTCGTCAGCGCCCCGAGGATGGACACGCCCTCCCCCCAGCCCGACAGGAAGGAGCGAAGCACCAGCCCCACCACCGGCACCACGACCGTGAACAGCAGCCACGCCGCGATCAGCGCCAGCGCCGGCCAGCGCCAGCCGCCGAGGCCGATGGGCCGCTGCGCCGCCGCCTTGCCGCGCACGGACACGTAGCGGTTCGCCGTCTTCAGCAGCTGCCGCTGCATCACCACCAGCGGCAGGGCGATGACGATGATGACGACCACGACGACGGCCATCAGCTGGTAGCTCGGCACGCCCAGCTTGTTGGTCAGCTTGTACAGGTAGGTCGCCAGCACCAGGATGCCGTCGGGGTCGCCCAGCACCAGCGGCAGGCCGAACAGCTCGAACCCCAGGAAGAACACCAGCACGCCGCAGTACAGCAGGTTCGGCAGGATCATCGGCAGCGACACCGTGAGCGCCACCCGGAGCGGCCCGGCGCCGGTGGTCCGCGCCGCCTCCTCCACGTCCGACCCCAGGGAGCGCAGCGCCGAGGACGCATACAGGAACACGTGGGGCACATGCGTCAGCCCCGCGATCAGCACCAGCGACGGCAGGGAGTAGATGCTCCACGGCACCACGCCGAAGATGGACTTCACCCACAGCGACACGATGCCGACCGGCCCCAGCGACACCACGAAGCCGAACGCCAGCACGACGGAGCTGACGAACATCGGCACCAGCACCAGCTGCTCGATCCCCCGCCGCCCCGGCAGGTCCGTGCGCACCAGCAGGAAGGCCAGCATGGCGCCGACCGGCACCGCGATCACCGTCATGCCGGCCGCGATGATGAAGGAGTTGCGCAGCGCGTCGAAGAAGTCGTCGTCGGTGAACACGAAGTCGTAGGCGGACAGCGTGAGCGCCGTGCGCGGCGCGAAGAACGGGCCGTCGAGGAAGCTCTGGTAGACCACCAGCCCCACCGGGGCGAGCACGCAGACCGCGAGCAGCAGGATGATCGCGATCCGCATCGGCCGGGTCATGGCGCGCTACTTGCCTTGCAGCGCCCGCTGCCAGTCGCGCAGGAAGCGCAGGCGCTTCGTCTGGTCGAGGTAGCCCAGCAGCTCCTGGTTGACCGGGATGGGCCGCAGCTTGCCGGCGTCGTACCCCGCCAGCATGGCGCCGCCGTCGGCGCCCGTCATGTCGGTCCGCACCGGCCCCATGTTGCTGGCGGCCAGCCCGGTCTGGCCCGCCCTGGACAGCATGAAGTCGAGCATCAGCTTGGCGCTGGCCGGGTTGCGGGCGCCCTTGGGGATGAAGGCCACGCGGCTCATCACCAGCGCCCAGTCGGTCGGCAGCACCACGCCCATCGTCGGGTCCTTGACCCGGCGCGTCACAGCGTAGGACCCGATCATGTTGAAGCCGATCAGGTGCTCGCCCGACTGGATGCGCTCCATCATGGCGCCGCTGCTGGTGTAGAACTTGGCGCCGGCCGCCCCCAGGGTGCGGGCGAGCTTCATGGTCGCGTCCGCGCTCTGCTGCGCGTCCTGCGTGATGAACAGGAAGCCGACGCCGCTGCGCTCGGGGTCGTAGCTCGTGACCTTGCCCTGGTACGCCGCCTTCTTGTCGGTCAGCAGGCGCTGCAGGTCGGCATGGCTGCGCGGCACGTCGGCCTCCGGCACCAGGCGGGTGTTGTAGACGATGGCGATGGGCTCGGCGGTGATGCCGTACGCCTCGTTCTTCCAGACGGCCCAGTCCGGCAGCGCGCGGCGCTCGGTGCTCTCATAGGCCTGGGCATAGCCGTCGTTGACCAGCTTGACCTGCAGGTCCATGGCGCTGGACCACAGCAGGTCCGCGGTGCCGCTGTTGGCGGCGGCCTCGGCGACGAACTTGTTGTACAGCTCCGTGCTGTTCTGGTCGGCGTATTCCAGGGCGATGAACGGGTATTCCTTGCGGAACGCCTCCAGCATCGGCCCGGCCTCCGCCGCGTCCGTGGTGCCGTAGATGCTGAGCCTGCCCTCCTTGCGGGCGGCGGCGACCAGGTCCGCCGGGCCGGTCTGGGCCAGCGCCGGGCGGGCGGCGGCGGCGGCGGCAAGGGCAAGCAGGTGGCGGCGGTGCATGGACTGGATCTCCCGGGTGGCCGCGTCTTCGGCGCGGCGGTGAACGAACATTACGGGTAGCCCGGCAGCGTGCCTAGCGTCGCCGTCGCATTTTGCGGGCGGGCCTCCGTCACGTCCCTCTGACGCCGGCAGGGGCGGGGTGCTAACAACGGCCCACCCGATACCATGAGGTGACGCTTGCCGAAGCCGCTGCTGCTGACCCCCGGCCCGTTGACCACCTCCGACGCGACACGCGCCGCCATGGGCCGCGACTGGGGATCGCGCGACGCCGCGTTCGTGGCGATGAGCGAGCGGGTGCGGCGGCGCCTGGCCGGGCTGGCCCATGCCGGCGCCACCCACGCGGCGGTGCCGATCCA
>CAHJXG010000304.1 GCA_903644035.1 Rhodospirillales bacterium | reverse complement strand
CGGCGCGGCGGTCCCCCGCGATCATCGCCTCCAGCGCGTCCGGCCGCATCGCGTGGGCGGCGTCGCAGGGCACCAGCCGCACGGTGTCGCGGCCCCACCCCGCCAGCAGCGCCGCCTTGTCCACGGAGCTGTGGCTCTGGGCCGAGACATAGACGGCCAAGGGCGCCGGCTCCGCCTGCAAGCCGCCGCGGGCCAGCGCGAAGCCGGTCGCCCGCTCCCGCGCGCAGATCAGCGACACCAGCGTGCTGGTGGAGGCCGTGTCCTGGATGACGCCGCTCCACGCGGCGCTGAGGCCGAGCATCTGCCGCATCCAGTCGGTCACGACCTCCTCCAGCTCGGTGAGCGCCGGGCTGGACTGCCAGGAGAGGCCGAGCACGCCGAGGCCGGTGCTGGCGAGGTCGCCAAGCACGCCGGCGAGCAGCGAATTGGCGGGGAAGTAGCCGAAGAAGCGGGGATGCTGCCAGTGCGAGAGGCCCGGCAGCACCAGGCGCTCAAGGTCCTCGATCACCTGGGCGAACGGCTCGCCGTCGCGCGGCGGCTCGGTGGGCAGCAAGGCACGTATGGCGCCGGGTTCGCTCGGCGCCATGACCGGGCGGTCCGCGAGCGTCGCGCGGTAGTCGGCGATCACGTCGATCAGGCGGTGCCCGTGGGCACGGAACTCGTCAGGGGTCATGGCGCCTCCGGCCGCGCGGGGCCGGGGCTGCCCGGTGATGGCGGCATGCTCCGATGGAAGCATGCCGCCATGGGTTGCGCTACAGGCGGCCGGTCCGAACCGTCGCCTCGTTGCGCGGCGCGCCGGCACCGCCGCCGAACCACGCCGCCACCGCGCCGAGCGCCAGCGCGATGAAGCCGAAGATGCCGGCGCTGGCGACGCTCTTGCGCGTCACCTCGGCCGCCTGCTGTGCCTTCTGCTTCACCTGGTCCGCCGCCTGCCGTGCCTGCTGCTCGGTCTGCTGCAGCCGGGTGCGGGCCTCGTCGGGGCTGATGTTGGCCGTCTTGGCCAGGCCATCCACGGCGCGGTCCCGCGCCGCCGCCGCCCCGGCCTGGTCGCCGCTCACGCTGGCCCGGACATAGGCCACGATGTCGTCCTGGGCGTTCTGCGCGGCGTCCGGGTTGGTCAGGCGCTTGACCTGCGCCTGCAGCGCGTCGCCGTTGGTGTTCTGCGCCACGCCCGACACGGCCGAGGCCGCGCCCCGCCCGGCCGCGCCCACCGTGCTGCCCAGCGCGTTGAACGTGCCGCCGATGATCCCGCCGACCGCGGAGCTCAGCAGGTAGAAGATGATCAGCGTCGCCGCGCACCACGACACGAAGCCGTGCCAATGCGCGGTGTTGTTGTCCGATGTGCCGCACAGCCGCCCGGCCACGACGCCGCCGACGAAGGAAGCGATGATGCCGGACAGCGTCCACCAGATGCCCGCGGTGAGCGAGAAGCCGGAGGCCGTCGGGTTGTCGCCCGTGTTGGCCGCGTCCAGCGACGACGCGCCGATGCCGATGCCGAGGACGTTCAGCAGGAGCTGCACGACCATCGCCGCGGCGACGCCTGCGAAGATGGCGCCCCAGGAGACGCGGTTGCGCAGGAACGTGCGCTGGTCGTTCGGCACGACGGCGTCAACGGTGCCGCCGGATGCCGGGTAGGTGGGGATCAAGGCCATGTCGCGCCCTCCGTCAGCGGTGCATGAGGCGGGCGAGCACGTAGCCGACGCCCACCGCCCCGAGCAGCGCCACCATCGGACGCTCCTTGAGCAGGCTGTCAACCTGCGTGCCGATCGTGTCGGCGCCCTCGCGCAGGGTGTCCTTGGCGGAGCCGTAGGCGTTCTGCAGCTGCCCGCTGGCCTGGTCGGTCTTGCCCTCGGCCTGCAGCTTGTTGTCGCCCAGCAGGTCGCCGGCGGCGTCCTTGACCTTGCCGCCGATGTTGGTGGTGGCGCCCTTGATGCGGTCCTCATCCATCGCTGCTGTCCTCTTCCATGTTCACGAGCCGGGACGTCCGGTTCGATGTAATGGCCTCTAACTACAGAGGGCGAGGACGGTTGCATGGGGAAGAGCAGAGAGTTCGCACTATGATGAAGGCATCCAGCCGGCCTCCACGGCGAGGCGCGCATGCGCCGCCGTTTGGCAAGAAGCCCGGCCTATCCCTGCCCATCCCCCAAATCCTCGTGCCAGGTGCGCCCGTCCCGCTCGATCAGCGCGATGGCCGCGGTCGGACCCCAGCTTCCGGCGGCATATGGCCGCGGGCGGTCGGCCCGGCTGCCCCAGGCCTCCATGATCGGCGACACCCATTGCCATGCCGCCTCCACCTCGTCCCGCCGCATGAACAGGGTGGAGTTGCCCCGCACCGTGTCCATCAGCAGCCGCTCGTAGGCGTCCGGGAACCGGCTGCCGAAGGTCTTCTCGTAGCTGATGTCGAGGCCGGTGGGCCGGAGCTGCAAGCCGCCGGGGCCGGGTTCCTTGGTCATCATCTCGAGCCGCATCCCCTCCTCCGGCTGCAGCCGGATGATCAGCTTGTTGGCGGCCAGCGTGTGCTCCTTGGGGAAGATGGAGAACGGCAGGCTGCGGAACTGCACCACGATCTCCGACACCTTCTGCGGCAGCCGCTTGCCCGTTCGCAGGTAGAACGGCACGCCGGCCCACCGGCGGCTGTTCAGCTCCGCCTTGATCGCGACGAAGGTCTCGATGGTGCTGTCGTTGTGGCCGAGGTCGGCGAGGTAGCCCGGCACCGGCTGCCCGTTCACGGCGCCCGCGATGTACTGCCCGCGCACCGTCAGCGCCGGCACCTCGTAGGCCTCGTGCGGGCGGAGGCTGCGCAGCACCTTCAGCTTCTCGTCCCGCACCGCGTCCGCCTGCAGGGACACCGGCTGCTCCATCGCCAGCAGGCACAGGAGCTGCAGCAGGTGGTTCTGCACCATGTCGCGCAGCGCGCCGGAGTGGTCGTAGTAGCCGCCGCGCCCCTCGACGCCCACCGTCTCCCCCACGGTGATCTGCACGTGGTCGATCACGTCGGCGTTCCACAGCCGCTCGAAGATCGTGTTGGCGAAGCGCAGGGCCAGCAGGTTCTGCACCGTCTCCTTGCCGAGGAAGTGGTCGATGCGGAAGGTGCGGGCCTCCGGGAAGCAGCGCCCGACCTCGTCGTTGATGGCGCGGGCGGAGGCGAGGTCGCGGCCGATGGGCTTCTCCAGCACCACCCGCGCGTCGTTCTCGTTGAGGCCGTTGCGCGCCAGCGCGTCGCAGATCGGGCCGAACAGGTCGGGCGAGGTCGCGAGGTAGAACACCCGCACCCGGTCGGGCGCCAGCAGCGCCTGCAATTCGGACCAGTCCTGCTGCGCCGCCGCCGCGTCCAGCCGGACGTAGTGCAGCATCTTGTGGAAGCCCGCCTCCGCGTCGCCCTTCAGGCTGTCGGCCCCGACATACTGCCGCAGCGCCTTCTTGGCCCGGCCGCGGTAGGACTCGGTGGACAGGTCGGACCGCGCGACGGCGATGATCCGGGAGTCGTCGGGGATCTGGCCGTCGAGGAAGCGGTGATACAGCGCCGGCAGCAGCTTGCGCAGCGTCAGGTCGCCCGTGCCTCCGAAGATCACGAAGTCAAACGTGGGGACGGGGATGATCTTCGGCATCGGGCACGCCTGCTGTGGTGGACAACGCCGGGTTAGCACGGCTGCGGCGCAGGCTCCAAAGCAGCGATGCCCGCGTTGACCCGGCCGCCCGCTCCCGGCCACGATGGCCGGCATGGGCATCGGGCGTGCCCCTGGGGGGCGGCCATGGCGCATTGGGTGCGGTTCGAGCAGGGAGGCACGGTCGGGTTCGGCCGGCTCGACCCGGCCACCGGCGGGATCGCGATCCACGGGGGCGACCTGTTCACTGACCCGGCGCCCACCGGGCGGGAGACCCGGCTCGACGACGTCCATCTCTTGCCGCCCACAGCGCCGGGCAAGTTCATCGGGCTGTGGAACAACTTCCACGAGCTTGCGGCCAAGCTCGGCGCGGCGATCCCGGCGGAGCCGCTGTATTTTTTAAAGGCGGCGACGAGCCTGCTGCCGTCCGGGGGCGTGATCCGCGCGCCCGCGGGCTATGCCGGCAAGATCGCCTATGAGGGCGAACTCGGCATCGTCATCGGGCGGCGCTGCCGGGGCGTCGGCGAGGCGGAGGCGGCGGAGGCGATCTTCGGCTACACCTGCGTCAACGACGTGACCGCGCTCGACATCCTCTCGGCCGAGCCCTCCTTCCCGCAATGGGCGCGCGCCAAGAGCTGCGACAGCTTCGGCCCCTGCGGCCCGGCCATCGCCACCGGCCTCGACGTGCCGGCCCTGCGCGTCCGCACCGTGCTGAACGGGCGGGTGCGGCAGGATTACCCGGTGGCCGACATGATCCTCCCGCCCGCCCGCATCGTGAGCCTGCTGTCGCGCGAGATGACGCTCGAACCCGGCGACCTCATCGCCTGCGGCACCTCGGTGGGCGTGCTGCCGATGCGTCCGGGCATGGTGGTCGAGGTCGTGATCGACGGGATCGGCACCCTGCGCAACACGGTCGCGGGCGGCGAGCCGGCCTGACCCGCCACGCAACGGGTGCGGGCCAAAGGGGCAACGCCCCCGATCCATATGACGCGTTCAAGGGTAAGTCTTATCATCAGAGATAAATCAGCACGAATTTGATGAATACCTGACAAATATCTCAGTCCAGAAGGACTTTCGAACACTGCCTCCAAGACATAAGCTATCTTAGACCTGAATAGGGAGGTTGAGATGGCTGATATCACAACAACGCCTGCACTGCTGCATCATGCGGCGGGAAGCGCATATTTCTCGACATCGGATGGAAAGGCCGTCTTCCTTGAGGGAGACCACACCTGGACGAACAACATCAGCTTCTCCGACACCGGGCAGTTCGACTTCGGCGCATACCTGGACCTGCTGCAGGGCGAGGGCGCGAACCTCATCCGATACTGGAACTGGGTTGACGCGCGGGGCGCGCTGATCGAGCCGTTCCAGAAGACCGGGTCGGGCAAGTGGGACCTGACCAAGTTCAACCAGGACTACTTCGACCACGTGGCCCGGGACGTCGATGCGGCGGGCGCGCGGGGCATATACGTCTCCATCATGGCCTTCTTCGACTACGACCCGCAGCAGCGCTACGGCTGGAGCGGCTCGGTCTGGAACGGCGACAACAACGTCAACGGCACCACCACGTCGAACACGGGCATCGAGCAGTCCGACCCGGTTGCCTTGCCGCTGCAGCAGGCCTACCTCGCCAAGCTGCTCGACACGGTGGGATACAAGACGAACGTGCTGTGGGAGATCGCGAACGAGCCGCAGAACGCGCAGGCCGCCGTCGATTGGGAAAACACGCTGGTGAACTTCATCCACCAGTATCAGTCGGACCACGGGCTGCTCGCCCAGCCGGTGGGGGTGACGTCCGCATTCCCGGAGGGCAACCAGTCCGAGATCAACCCGATGATCTCGGCGACGAACGCCGACTGGATCTCGCCCAACGGCTGGGAGGACTACCAGTCCAACCCGCCCGAGGCGACCGGCGCCCGCGTGCAGATCATCGACAGCGACCATACGTTCGGCATCGGCGGCGACGCCGATTGGGTGTGGAAGCAGTTCACGCGCGGCCACGGCGGCGTCAACGTCATGGACGACATGAAGGGCACCGGCCTGCCCGGCACCTTCGATCTCGGGGGCGACTACGAGGCCGGCGAAACCCAGGAGCGCCTGGCGCTGAGGGAGATTTCAGAGGTCCTCAAGCTGATCGACGTCACGGCCATGAGGCCGAACGGCGCCCTGTCCTCGACGGGCTACGCGCTCGCCGACCCGGCGCAGGGCAGCTTCGTCGTCCTTGCCCCTTCGGGCGGGACCGTCACGGTCGATCTCAGCGCCGCCTCGGGCGTCCCGCTGCAGGCCCGGTGGGTCGATGTCCGCGGGGGCGGGATGTCCTCGCCCACCGCCCTGACGGGCGGGGATGCCGCACAGGCGTTCACCGCGCCGTCGGGCGACGCGGTCCTGGTGTTGACCAGAGCCGCCGCCGCGCCGCCCGACGGGGATGAGGCGCCGCCGGGCAGCGACACGCTGCGCGTGCGGCTGTCCGAGGACGCCTGGCAGGGCGACGCGCAATGCTTCATCAGCGTCGACGGCCGGCGGATCGGCGGCGTGCAGACCGTGACCGCCTCGCACGCGGCCGGCGAGTCGCAGGACCTCGTCTTCCAGGGCGACTGGGGCGGCGGGGCGCATAGCGTCGGGATCGAGTTCATCAACGACGCCTATGACGGCACGCCCTCGACCGACCGCAACCTGTTCGTCGATGCCGTCTCGCTGAACGGTGCTGTCTCAAGCCAGGCGCCGGCGGCCATGATGTCGGCCGGCCTGAGCACCTTCGAGGTGAGCGCCTCGCCGGGCGGGAACCTCGTGCTGCACGTGTCGGAGGACGCCTACCAGGGCGATGCGCAGTTCACGGTCGCGGTCGACGGCCGTGACCTCGCCGGCGTGCAGACGGCCACGGCGTCGCATGGCGCCGGCGAGTCCCAGGCCGTCACCCTCGCCACCGTCCTTTCGGCCGGCTCGCACGACCTTGCGGTGACGTACGTGAACGACCTTTGGGACGGCACGCCGGAGACCGACCGCAACCTCTACGTCATCGACGCCGAGTATGATGGACAGGTGCTGCCGGGCGTTTCCCTGACGATGTTCCCGGGCGGCACGCAGCACGTCGCGATTGAGGTTGCTCTGTAAGAAGCAGTCCCGCATCTCTCGGACGGGGCGGGCGCATCGGGCGCCCGCCCCTCGTCCAGCGGGATCGGTGCGTTAGACGCCGGGCTGGCTGACCGCCACGGCCGCGCCCGCCAACCGCGCCTGCCGGTAACGCAGCGGCCGCAGCACCAGGAGCGCCAGCGCCACCACGGCGAAGTTCATCAGCGCCGCCACCACGAACACCGCATACCAGCTGCCGCTCGCCGTCTTGATGACGTTGGCGAACGGGACCAGCAGGGCGGAGGTGCCCTTGGCGGTGTAGAGCAGGCTCGTGTTCACCGTCGCGTATTTCGGCCCGAAGGCGTCGGTGCAGGTGGACGGGAACAGGCTGAAGATCTCGCCCCAGGTGAAGAAGATCAGCCCGGCGAACAGCACGAACAGCCACGGGTTGCCTCCGAGCGACCCCAGCAGCAGGTAGGACAGCCCGCCGATGGAAAAGGCGATCACCATCGTCGGCTCCCGCCCGATCTGGTCGGACACCCAGCCGAAGAACGGCCGCGCCGCCCCGTTCATGATGTTGTCCACCACCAGCGCCACCGCGAGCGTGGACGCGCCCAGGAACAGCACCGTGTCGGAGATGCCGAAGTCGGACGCGATCAGCGCGAGCTGCGCCGTCGCCATCAGGCCGCTCGCGGAAACCGAGACGAACATGACATACAGCAGCCAGAACACCGGGCTGCGCAGCATCTCCCGCGGGGTGAAGCTGACCAGCGACTGCGGCAGCTTGCGCGACGGCGACGGCGGCAGCGCCTCCCCGGGCGCGGGCGCGCGCAGCAGCCAGGCGACCACGACCAGGATGGCGCCCTGGGCGATGCCGAACACCAGGAAGGTGTGCTGGTAGCCGCTGGCGGCGATCATCGCCTTGATGGGGATCACCGTGACCGCCGCGCCGGCGCCGAACCCGGCCGCCGTCAGCCCGACCGCAAGCCCGCGCCGGTCCGGGAACCACTTGACGGCATTGCCGACGCAGGTCGCGTAGATGAAGCCCGCGCCCACGCCCGACACCACCGCCCCCAGATACAGCATCGGCAGCGACGTGGCGTAGGCGTTGATGACCCAGGCGACCCCCACCAGCACGCCGCCGAACGCCACCGTCAGCTTCGGCCCGCGCCGCGGCCCCAGCATGTCGACCAGCCAGCCGCCCGCAGGCGTCAGCCAGGTCTCGAGCGCGATGAAGATGCTGAACGCCCATTGGATTTCGGCGACCGACCAGCCCTGCGCCTGCCGGATCGGCTGCACGAACAGCGTCCAGCCGTATTGCAGGTTGGCGATCAGCATCATGCACACGACGCCGAACACCAGTTGCCACCAACGGTGCGACACAGCCGGCAGCCCTGGCTCAACCTGCATCCGATTTCCCCCCGCCTGTTTCACCGGTTTCGAGCAGCATTGCGGAATACCACACGCCTTGGCTAGGCCTACAACGTACCGATTGGCCCGAACCTATCGGCCCAAGAAGGCGGGATCACCGGGTCCGGCACTCCATCCTGTCCACCCAGCCCTGTCCGGACCCGGCGGCGGCCTGCACCTCGAACGACAGCCGAAGGAGCTGATGGTCGGCGGACACCACCGCCTCCGCCGACGACGGGGCGGCGCCGAGCGCGGGGTGGCGCAGCACCATGCGCCAACGGCCCGGGGCCGCCGGCGCGACCTCCGCATCAAGACGCGCGTCCCGCTTCCAGCCCGGCATGAACACCGGCACCCGGCCAGCCGCATCTGGCAGCCAGCGGGACCAGTAGAAGGCGAGGGCATAGGGCGTGCGGATCCGCGGCGGCATGGCGGCCGGGGCGAGGTCGAGGTCTGGACGGCGCTCCGGCTGGGCCGCCGGGTAGTCCGGCAGCCAGGCCTCGCCGAAGCGGCCAGGGTCCCAATGGACGGCGAAGGCGGGATGGCGGCGGCGGAACTCCGGCAGCGACCGCGACTGCACCCGGCTTGCCAGCAATCCGGCGGGGCCGCGGGTGAACACGTCCCACTGCTGGCGGCTCGGCCGGCCGTTGATGATGGTGCGGTTGTTGACGGCCACGGATTGCAGCTCGCCCGCCCGCCAGGTGCTGATCTCCTGCGCCAGGTACTGCACCGTCCAGAACCACAGGTACGTGGCGTCGAGGCGCGTGGTCACGTCGAGGGTGGTGACGCCGCCCGCCTCGGACGCCTCCGCCCGCACCGTGACCCGTCCGGCGTGGCTGGTCAGGCCGGCGTAGCGGCACACCTCCGCCGCCTGCGCCGGAGCGAGGGGGGCAAGCAGCCCGGCGGCGAGGCCGAGTGCCGCAACTCCTGGCGCACCCTGTCCCGCCAATTCAGCGTGGCGCCAAGGCCCGTGCTACGGCGGCGAGGACCGCACCGCAGGGGTGGCGGGCAGCTTCTCCTCGCTCGGACCCGACGAGGTCGCAGCTTTGTCGCCCGCCCGGTTGGAGGACAGCGGGATCGGGCCGGTCATGCACCCCGCGAGCAACAGGACGGCGGCGCAGGCGATCATCGGCAGCTTCAGCATCGTGTCCCCAATCAGGCCGCACCCCGGCGACGCCCCTACCCCAGCCAGTGCGGGTTCTGCACCGTGCCGTCGAAATGGGTCGAGACCTTGTAGCGCTCCGTCCGCCCATCCCGCGCCACCGCCTCGGTCTTGGCGAGCAGCTGCGCCCGCTGCTCCGGCGTGAAGGGCTGGAAGCTGCGCACGGCAATGAGCGCCTGCTGCAGGATCGGCAGGCTGTCGATGCCGCAGACCTGGAGGCTGATCGGCAGGCTCATGGGGTAGTGCAGCATCTCGAGCGGCGAGGCGACCTTGGCGTCCAGGATGAACGGGTCGCCGAACGCCTTCATGCCGAGCACCCCGGTGCCGTGCGCGTTTGCGACCGGCAGCACGCCCTGCTCGAAGCTGTCGAAGTGCGCGTCCATGACGTTGAGCGGCATCTGCACGGCGTCGAAGTGGAAGCCGTGCCCATCCGCGACCTCGAACATGTGGCGGTGGATCGCCGGGCTCTTGTGCCCGGTGAAGCCGATGTAGCGGATCTTGCCCTGCTCGCGCGCGCGCAGCGCCGCCTCCAGCGCGCCGCCGGGGGCGAACACGCGCTCCGGGTCCTCCATGCGGATGATCTCGTGGAACTGCAGCAGGTCGATGTGGTCGGTCTGCAGGCGCTTCAGCGATTCGTCGATCTGGCTGGCCGCCGCCTTGGCGGTGCGCCCGTCGATCTTGGTCATCAGCAGCGTGCGGTCGCGCCGCCCGCCGGCGAGCGCGCGGCCCAGACGGAGCTCGCTCTCGCCGCCGTTGTAGTCCCAGCAGTTGTCGCAGAAGTTGATGCCGGCATCGAGCGCCGTGTGCACGATGCGGATGGCCTCGTCGGCGCTGGGGCCGCCGGGCTTGGCGAGGTGGAAGCCGCCAAGGCCCACCAGCGAGACCCGCTCCCCGCTGCGGCCCAGCGCGCGGTATTTCATGTCCGGGTGCTCGGCGATCTTCGAGGTCACCGGGCCGGTCGCCTTGACCTGGCCGCCCTGGCTGGTCTGCCCGACCACGTCCGCCGGGATGCCGATGGCCGCCGCGGCCACGCCCGCCACGCCCGCCTTCATCAGGTCGCGTCGTTCCATGATGCTCTCCTATCCCTTGCCGATGACCCGCAGCGCGGCGCAGGCCGCGCCGTAGCCGTTGTCGATGTTGACCGCGACGACGCCGGGCGCGCAACTCGCCAGCACCGCGTTGAGCGCCGTGTGCCCGCCCGCCGCGACGCCGTAGCCGACCGAGGTCGGCACGGCGATGACCACCCCGCCCACCAGGCCGCCCACCACGCTGGGCAGCGCCGCGTCCATGCCGGCGGCGACGATCACCACCCGCATCTCGCGCAGCTCCTCCACCCGGCGCAGCAGCCGCCACAGCCCGGCGACGCCGACATCGGCGATCAGCCGGGCCTCCTGCCCCTGGAAGCGTAGGGTGCGCGCCGCCTCCCGCGCCACCGGCACGTCCGAGGTGCCGGCGGTCAGCACCGCGACCTGGGCCGGGCCGGCGCCGGGCAGCGGATCGCCGGAATAGGCGGTGCGGGACACGGGATCATAGTCGAGCGCGTCCCGCTGCGCACGCGGGAGGGCGGCGAACCGCTCGGGGTCGAGCCGGGTGAGCAGCATGGGGACCCGGGCGGCACCGAGGATCGCCGCGATCTGCTCGGGCGACTTGCCGGCGCAGAACACCGCCTCGCCGAAGCCGAGGCGCTGCGCCCGCGCCTCGTCCAGCACGAACTCCGGCTCGCCCTGCGTCATGCCGGCACCAGGAAGGCGCTGCCGTTGCGGTAGGCGGCGAAGCGCACCGGGGCGGGCAGCCCGGCGGCGTCGGCCAATCGCTGTAACTTCGCCCGCAACTCGTCCTGCGCCGTGTCCAGGGCCGCGAGCGCCGCCGGGTCAAGCTCGATCACCACCCCGCCCGCGCGCACCCGGCAGCGCACGGTCCGGGGCGACAACCGCGCCGCCACCAGGGTTTCCGCCGCGTGCACCATGGCGAGCACCGGCGCCTCGATGCGGATGCCGGTCTCGATCCGGCTCGACAGGCAGGGGGCGGAGGGCAGCTCGGCGAGCGTTCCCAGCCCAAGCTCGGCGGCGAGGGCGCGGACCGTGCGCTTGTCGATCCCGGCCTCCACGAACGGGTGCCGCACCGCGTGCGCCCGCGCCGCCTCCAGCCCCGGGCGGTACTCGCCGAGGTCGTCGAGGTTGGTGCCGGAGACGATCTGCCGCGACGTGCGCGACGCCACCGCGCCGTACAGGCTGGTCTTGCAGAAGAAGCAGCGGTTGACGGGGTTGGCGCGGTAGGAGGGATCGGCGAACTCGCCCGCGTCGAACACGTCGAGCCGCCAGCCCTCCGCCGCCGCCAGGGCGCGCGTCCGTTCCGTGGCCTCGGGCGGCACGGCGGGCGAGGTGGCGTGGTGCATGGTGACGCCGCCTGGGCCGGCGCGGTGCGCGGCGGTGGCGA
>CAHJXG010000303.1 GCA_903644035.1 Rhodospirillales bacterium | reverse complement strand
CAGCTGCGCCGGACGGCGGTCGGCAAGATCCGCGAGCCGCACCATCTCCAGCGCCCGGCGGACGCGGACCGCCTGCTCGGCCCGGCCGACGCCGCGGGCGCGCAGCGGGAACGCGATGTTCTGCGCCACCGTCATATGCGGGAACAGGGCATAGCGCTGGAACACCATCGCCACGTCCCGCTTGTTGGGCGCCACGCGCGTG
The DNA here is from genome assembly GCA_903644035.1 of Rhodospirillales bacterium. Taxonomy (GTDB): domain Bacteria; phylum Pseudomonadota; class Alphaproteobacteria; order Acetobacterales; family Acetobacteraceae; genus CAHJXG01. The sequence continues at coordinate 2,621 of CAHJXG010000303.1, read as the reverse complement.
ATGTCGCGCGCGCCGACCAGGATGCTGCCGGACTGCGGCTGCTCGAAGCCGGCGAGCATCATCAGCAGCGTCGTCTTGCCCGAGCCGGACGGTCCGAGCAGCGAGACGAACTCGCCCGCCTGCACCTCCAGAGAAACGCCCTGCACGGCCGCGACCGGCCCGTAGCGCCGCCACACGCTGCGGACGCTGACGCTCTGTCCGCGCAAGGCGGCGCCATCCTGGGCCGGGGTCAGTGCCATCGCAGGCTCCGCCGCGCGGCATCCTGGAACCGGTCGCGCCATTGGGCGGCCCGCGGGTCGCGGGGCTCGAAGCGCGTGCTGTCGCCGGGTCGGCGCGAGTGTCCCCGAGGGTGGCCGGCCAGCAGCGCCGCACCGAGGCAGGTCACGTCGTGGAACACGGGCCGCACGACCGTCCGTCCCGACACGTCCGCCAGGAACTGCAGCAGGTAGCCGCTGTTCGCGAGGCCGCCATCGACGCAGACCTGGCTCGCCTGGGTGGTGGCGGCCTCCAGCGCCGAGAGCACGTCCGCCACCTGGAACGCGATGCCCTCCACCAGCGCCTGGCACAGGTCGGCCGCCGTGGTCGCCCCGGTCATGCCGATCCACATCCCGGCGGCGCGCCGGTCCCATTGCGGGCAGCCCAGGCCCGACAGGGCCGGCACGAAGGCAAGCCCGCGGGCAATCGCCGCCGGGGCCGGGAAGGCGGCGAGGTCCTCCGCGCGGCGCAGCACGCCGATCTGCCTGGCCCAGTCCACGGCGCCGCCGGCGTCGAACACGCCGCCTTCGAGCGCGTAGGTCAGGTCCGAGCCGATCCGCCAGGCGACGGTCGGCAGGAGGCCGCCAGACCCGGCGGGCGGCTCCGATCCCGTCACCGCCAGGGCGAAGGCCCCGGTGCCGAACGTCACCTTCACGTCGCCGGGCGCGTGGCAGCCATGGCCGAACAGCGCCGCCTGCTGATCGACGACGGAGGCGGTGACGGCCACCCCGCCGACCGTGCCGAACCCGCCCACGGTGGCCCGGATCTCCGGCAGGCTGTCGATGGGCACCCCGAACAGGTCGCACAGCACCGGGTCCCAGGTGCCCGAGCGCAGGTTGAGCAGCGAGGTGCGGGACGCCGTCGCCGTGTCCGTGGCGCATTCGCCGGTCAGGTGGTCGAGGAAGAAGGCGTCCGTGGTCCCCAGGCGCAGCCGGCCGTTCCGCCGCGCCCGCGCCACCGGGGCGCTGTGGTCCAGCAGCCAGCCGAACTTCGGGGCGGAGAAGTAGCTGTCGAGCGGCAGCCCCGCCCGGTCCCGGACGAGCGCCGCGGCCCCCTCGCCCGTCAGCCGGGCCACCAAGGCTTCCGTCCGGCGGTCCTGCCACACGATCACCGGCGACAGCGGCTCCTTCGTGACGCGGTCCCAGGCCAGGCAGCTCTCGCCCTGGTTGGACAGGCCCACCGCCGCGACCGGCCCCATGTCGGCCAGGCATCCCCGCACGTTGGCCAGCAGCTCCATCGCGTCATGCTCGATCCAGCCCGGCTCCGGGCGGGCGGTCCGGTGCACCGCCCGGCGGTGGACGGCGATGGAGCCGTCCGGTTCCAGGACCGCGAGCTTGGTGGACGACGTTCCCTGATCTATCGCGGCGATGCGGGTCACCGCAGCGCCTCCCCGCCCACCCGGGCCGGCAACGGCCGCATGGGTTCGCCCTCGCTCGACGGGTGAGGCGCCTGAAGGCCGTCAGGCTCCAGCGTCACCGTCACGGTCCCGCCCGCCGCGAAGGGCAGGAGTTTGCCGATGGGCAGAAGCAGGCGGCGCTCGGCGGTGCTGCTCAGCGCGCGCTGCCACAGCACCCGGCCCTGGTGGCGCGCCACCAGCCGGCCCCTGAACCGGTCCGACAACCGAAGCTGCAGGTGCCGGGAGCCGGGTCCCGCGGCGATGGGCCAGATGCGGCCCGGCGTCACGAAGCGGAGGCCAGGCCCGGTCTCCACCGCCGTGCCGGTCTCGGGCGCCGGCAGCCGGCCCGCCAGGTCCGCCATGACACAGGCCGCGACCATGCGGCCCTCGTTCCAGCACCAGGCCGCGGTCTCGATCGGCCGCACGCCGTTGCCGGCGGCGAAGATATGGCGGTTGGCGGTGCGCCCGAACTGGTCCACCGGCAAGGCCCCGGTCCGCGGCCGGTCGAGCAGCCCGGCGGCCGCGGCCAAGGTCCACTCCGGCACGAACCGCCCGGTGAACACGATGCCGTCGCAGCCGATGCGCCTCACCTGGCCGGAGCGGTCGCGGATCACGACCGCCTCCACCCGGGGTTCCCCCTCGATGTCCAGGATTTCGGCACCGAGGTGGCGGGGAATTCCCAGCAGGAGCGGGAACAGGGGGAGCGGCCAGCGCGCGATGGGGCGCGAGGCGGTCTCGATGACCGCGACGGGGCGGATGCCGTGCTTGCGGCAGGTCAGCAGGCTGGACAGCCCGACCAGCTCCGTCCCGACGATGACGGGACGGCGGAACGGCAGCAGCCGCTCGCGGTAGATGTATTCCTGGAGCGCGCCCGTGCTGAGCACGCCGAGCGGCCGGCTCCCGGACACCATGCGGGCGGAGCGCGGCGTTTCGCGCGCGCCCGTCGCCAGCACGATCCGGCCCGCGGCGA
>CAHJXG010000302.1 GCA_903644035.1 Rhodospirillales bacterium | reverse complement strand
CGCAGGCTTTCCCGCCCGATCAGCACGTTGGCGGCGGCGTCCAGGTTGTCGAACATCGACAGCTCCTGGTGCACGAAGGCGACGCCCTCCGCCTGCGCGTCGGCCACCGTCAGGTGCGTGCGGTCGCGCCCGCCCAGGGCGATGCGCCCGGCGTCCGGCCGCACGACGCCGCCCAGCACGCGCATCAGCGTGCTCTTGCCGGCGCCGTTCTCGCCGATCAGCCCGAGCACCTCGCCCCGGCCGAGCCGGAGCGAAACGCCGTCCAGCGCCTTGACGCCCGGGTAGCTCTTGCTGATGCCGTCAAGTTCCAGGAGCGGAGCGGCCACTCCGTCAGCTCGGGCGCAGGATCTGCTTCATGAAGCCCTGGAAGTCCGCCACGTTGCTGCTGTCGATGACGCGGGTCGGCACGATGATCTGCTTGTTGGCGGGGATCCAGGACTTGTCGCCGCCGAGGGTGCGGACCATGCCCTTCATGCACTGGTAGCCGAACTCGAACGGCTGCTGCACCACGGTGGAGTGGATGGTCCCGTCGGCGATGCCGCGCAGCGTCAGCGCGTCCTCGTCGAAGCCCACGACCTGCACGGTCTTCTCGCGCCCGGCCTGCTTCACCGCCTGGTAGATCTGCGGCGTGTTGTAGGCCCACAGGCCCACCATCAGGCCGAGGTCGGCGTAGCGGGACAGCGTGTCCTCCGCGTTGCGCTTGGCGCGGGCGAAGTCGCTGTCGTCGGTGCGGACGTCGATGATCTCGATGTTGCCGCCCTGGAGCGCCTCGCGGATGCCCTGCACCCGCTCGCGGGCGTTGTCAGCGTCCATGGTGCCGACGAACAGCATGGCCTTGCCGCCCTTGGGCAGGGCCTTCTTCATCTGCGCGCCCGCCACCCGGCCGGCGTCGATGTTGTCCGTGCCGATGTAGACCAACCGGTTGCTGGCCGGCGCGTCGCTGTCCGTGGTGAACAGCAGCGCCTGCGACGCCGCGCGGTTCAGCGCGTCGGTGGAGCTGGCCGGGTTGATGGCGGAGATGGCGATGCCGGCGGCCTGGCGGGCAATCAGCTCGTCCAGGATGCGGCGCTGCTCGGCGGCGCTGGCCTGGCCGGGGATGATCATCTGCATCTCGTACTCGGGATGCTCCTTGTTCGCCTTCTCGATGCCCCGGCGCGCGATGGTCCAGAAGTCCGCGGACACGTTGACCACGAAGGCGAGCAGCTTCTTCTGCTGCGCCGACGCCGGGCGCGCCCCGGCGGCGAGGGCGGCGGCCAGGCCGGCCCCGGCGATGCTGGCATTGAACTGGCGACGGTTCATCAATGGTCTCCGCGAACGTTCCCTGGGGTCTTCGCCCCTGCGGTGCATCTAGCAATATTCCTTCGGGGATGGGAAGGCCCCCATCTGATCCAGGGTCAGACCCAGCCGCCGTCCACCACGTAGTGCTGGTTCGTGCAGGCCGACGCCTCCTCCGACGCGAGGAACAGCGTCACGCGGGCGATCTCGTCCGGCTGGAGCTGGCGCTTGAGGCATTGGCGCTGCATCAGCTCCTGCTCGCCCTCCGGGTTCAGCCACAGCTCCTTCTGCCGCCGCGTCATGATCCAGCCGGGGGCGATGGCGTTGACCCGGACGTTGTCCGGCCCGAAGTCCCGGGCAAGCGACCGGGTGAGGCCGAGCACGGCGCTCTTGCAGGCGGTGTACGCCGCCATGCCGCCCTGGCCGATCATCCACGACACGGAGCCGAAGTTGACGATGGCGCCGCCGCCGGCCGCCTTCATGTCGGGCAGCACGGCTTGCGCCGCGAAGAACTGGTGGCGCAGGTTCACGGCGACGCGGTTGTCCCAGTACTCGGGCGTCACGTCCTCCGTGCGGTGCCGCTCGTCATGGGCGGCGTTGTTCACCAGCACGGTGATCGGCCCCATCGCGTCGCGCAGCGTGGCGATGGCGGCGCGGAGCGCTGCGATATCGGTGAGGTCGGCGCGGGCGTAGCGCACGGTCGGACCGAGTTCCTCGGCCAGGGCGCGGCCCTCCGCGTCCTTGATGTCGAGGAAGCCGACCTGCGATCCCTGGGCGGCGAAGCGACGGACGATGGCCTCGCCGATGCCGGACGCGCCGCCGGTGACGAGCACGGCCTTGCCGGCCAGGTCTGGGTAAACTGCTGCCATGGGGACGATCCTTCGTTGACGGGCGAACGGTGCCCTCGATAGCCTGCGGGCAACAAGAACGCGAATGGAGGATGCAGGCATGCTCGACCAATCGGCGTCGCAGAAGGCGGCGCTCTGGCTTTCCGGCTTTGCCGACGCCCTGACGCGGGGCGACGCCGAGGAGGCCGCCGGGCAATTCGCCGAGACCTGCTTCTGGCGGGACCTCGTGGCGTTCAGCTGGAACATCGTGACCTTCGAGGGGCGGGACGCCATCGCCGCCATGCTGCGGGAGTCGCTGCCGCGCACCCGGCCGGGCCGCTGGACGGTGGACGGGGAGGCGAGCGGCGCCGACGGCGTGATCGAGGCGTGGATCGGCTTCGAGACGGAGACGGCCCGCGGGCACGGGCACCTGCGGCTGAAGGACGGCAAGTGCTGGACGCTGCTGACCGCGATCACCGAGCTGAAGGGCCATGAGGAGCGCCGGGGTTCCACCCGGGAGATGGGCGCCGAGCACGGCAGCACGCCGGGCCGCCAAAGCTGGGCGGAGCGCCGGGCGAAGGAGGCGGCCGAGCTGGGCACCACGGTCCAGCCCTATGTGCTGGTGGTCGGCGGCGGGCAGGGCGGCATCGGCCTGGGCGCGCGCCTCCGGCGGCTCGGCGTGCCGGCCATCGTCATCGACAAGAACGACCGGCCCGGCGACGCCTGGCGCAACCGCTACAAGTCGCTGTGCCTGCACGACCCGGTCTGGTACGACCACCTGCCCTATCTGCCGTTCCCCGACCATTGGCCGGTGTTCTCGCCCAAGGACAAGATCGGCGACTGGCTTGAGATGTACACCAAGGTCATGGACCTGAACTACTGGACGCGCACCGAGGCCAGCAGCGCGCGCTACGACGAGGCCGCCGCGGAGTGGACCGTCGAGGTCGTCCGCGACGGCCAGCCGGTCACGCTGCGCCCCAAGCACCTGGTGATGGCGACCGGCGTGTCCGGCTTTCCCAACCTGCCGGACTATCCCGGCATGGACCGCTTCGGGGGCACGCAGCACCACAGCAGCCGCCACCCGGGCGGCACGGAGTGGGCGGGCAAGCGGTGCGTGGTGATCGGCTCCAACAACTCCGCCCACGACATCTGCGCCGACCTGTGGGAGAACGGCGCCGACGTCACGATGGTGCAGCGGTCCTCCACCCACATCGCGAAGTCCGACACGCTGATGAAGCTCGGCCTGGGCAAGCTGTACTCCGAGGAGGCCGTGGCGGCCGGCATGACGACGGACAAGGCGGACATGACCTTCGCCTCCACCCCGTACCGCATCATGCACGAATCCCAGATCCCGCTTTACCGGGAGATCGCCGAGCAGGACGCGCCGCTCTATGCGGCGCTGGAAAAGGCCGGGTTCATGCTGGACTGGGGCGACGACGGCTCCGGCCTGTTCATGAAGTATCTGCGCCGCGGCTCCGGCTACTACATCGACGTGGGCGCGTCGGAGATGGTGGCGGACGGGCGCATCAAGCTGCGGAGCGGCGTGGACGTGGCGGAGATCACCGAGGGCGGCGTCCGGCTGGGTGACGGCAGCGAGCTGCCGGCGGACCTGATCGTCTATGCCACCGGCTACGGCTCGATGAACGGCTGGGTGGCGAAGCTCGTCTCGCAGGAGGTGGCGGACCGGGTCGGCAAGTGCTGGGGCCTGGGGTCCGGCACCACCAAGGACCCGGGGCCTTGGGAGGGCGAGCTGCGCAACATGTGGAAGCCGACGGCGCAGCCCGGCCTGTGGTTCCACGGCGGCAACCTGCACCAGTCGCGGCACTACTCGCTGTATCTGGCCCTGCAGCTCAAGGCGCGGCTGGAGGGCATCCCGACGCCGGTGGTCGGGCAGGGGCCGGTGCATCACAAGCGTTAGAGGACGATCGGCGCAGCCCGTCGCAACACGGTCCGACGCAGGGGGGACCGTGTTTCAGCCCACGGCGAACCCGGCCGCATCGGCCGCCGCGCGCAGGTGCGCGTGGCCGGCCCGGGCATAGGTGAGCGGGTGCGCCCGGGCCGGGTCCTGCTCGGCCTCGACGATCAGCCATCCGGCATAGCCGGCCTCGGCCAGCGGGCGCAGCGCCGCCGTGAAATCCACCTGGCCGTCGCCCGGCACCGTGTAGACGCCCGCCACCACGGCATCGAGGAAGCTCCACCGCCCCCGCAACGCCCGGGCCAGCACGTCCGGGCGCACGTCCTTGGCATGGACGTGGTTGACGCGGTGCGCCCAGCGGCGGGCGACGGCGGCGGGGTCCTCGCCCGCGAAGGCGAGGTGCCCGGTGTCCAGCAGCAGCCCGACGCTGTCAGGCGTGCCGGACAGCAGGCGGTCGATCTCGGCCGCGGTCTCGATCACCGTGCCCATGTGGTGGTGGAACGCGATCCGCACGCCTTCCCCGGCCATCCAGTCGCCGAGGCGGCCCAGCCGGTCGAGGAAGGCCGGCCACTCCTCGTCGCGCATCACCGGGCGCTCGGCGACCGGCACGCCGCGCCGGCCCTGCACCGTGTCGGAGGTTTCGGCGAACACCATCACGCCGCAGCCGCATGCCTGCATCAGGTCGAGATGCGGGCGCATCGCCGCGACCTCCGCCTCGACATCGCGGTGCCGCAGCGCCGCGCCGTACCAGCCGGACACGAGTTCGAGGCCATGCCGCCCCAGCACGGCCCGCAGCGCCGCCGGGTCGGAGGGGAACTTGTTACCCTTCTCGATGCCGGTGAACCCGGCCTGCCGCGCCTCCGCCAGGCAGGTCTCGAGCGGGGTGTCGCCGCCGAGTTCGGGCAGGTCGTCGTTGCTCCAGGCGATCGGGTTGGTGCCGAGGCGGATGGTCATGCGGCGCCGTCCTGCGCCTCACGGGCCGCGACGTAGGCGGCGCACGCCGCCTGTACCTCCGGGCGCTGGGACACCTCCGGCACCGCCACGTCCCACCAGGCGCCGCCGGCCTCGGTGGTGGCGGCCGGGTCGGTCTCGATGACGATGACATAGGTGCGGGAAGCCTCCCGGGCGCGGGTGAGCGCCGCCTCCAGCTCCCGGACGCCCGCCACCCGCTCCGCCTGCGCACCGAGGCTTTGCGCGTGGGCGGCGAAATCCACCCGCGCCTCGTCCGTCCGGGCCTCCACGTCGGCCAGCAGGTTGTTGAACGACGCGCCGCCGCAGGCGCGCTGCAGGCGGTCGATGCAGCCGTAGCCGCCGTTGTCGAGCACCGTCACGATCAGCTTGCGGCCCAGCATCACCGAGGTCTGCAGCTCGGAGTTCATCATCAGGTAGCCGCCGTCGCCGACCATGACGAACACCTCCTGTTCGGGCTGCGCGAGCTTCACGCCGAGGCCGCCTGCGATCTCGTAGCCCATGCAGGAGAAGCCGTATTCGAGGTGGTAGCCGCCGGGCGCCGCGGTGAGATCGGAAGAGCGTCGTGTAGGGAAAGAGTGTAGATC
>CAHJXG010000301.1 GCA_903644035.1 Rhodospirillales bacterium | reverse complement strand
GAAGCGGCGCGGTCGCGCGGCGAGCAGGGCGTGGCCACTGCGACGTTCACGGTGGACCGGGGCGGCCGCGTCCTGTCGGCCAGCCTCGTCCGCAGCTCCAGCTCGCGGCTGCTGGACGAGGAGGCGCTGGCGCTGATCCGCCGGGCCGAGCCGCTGCCCCCCATGCCGGCGGAGATGCCGGGCGACGCGGCCACCCTGACCATCCCCGTGTCCTTTTCCCTGCGCTGACATGGTCCCCGCGCCGACAGGCGGCCTGCAGGCGTCCCATCGTCGCCTGGATACGGGATGGCGCCGGGCTGTCGTGGTTTGGACAGGACCCTGGGACCCTGGCCCGGCCTCACGGGCGGGAGCTCACGGCCGGCGGACCTTGGCCATGAAGGCGCCGGCACGCTCGGTCTTCGGATGGTCGAACAGCTCAGCCGGCGTACCGGCCTCGATGACCTTGCCCCCGTCCATCATGACGACGGTGTCGGCGACCTCGCGGACGAAGCCCATCTCGTGGCTGACGACGATCATGGTCATTCCACCCGCGGCCAAGGTGCGGATCGTGTCGAGCACCTCGCCCACCAGCTCGGGGTCGAGTGCCGCCGTCACCTCGTCGAGCAACAGGAGGTCGGGCCTGAGCATGAGCGCCCGCGCGATGGCCACGCGCTGCTGCTGGCCGCCGGACAGCTGGTCCGGGTAGGCGGCGTGCTTGCCGGCCAGGCCGACCTTGGCGAGCACGTCCCTGGCCTCGGCCTCGACCGTGGCGCGGGCGCGCCGCTGCACCATGACCGGCGCGACCGTCACGTTCCGCAGGACGGTCATGTTCTGGAACAGGTTGTACTGCTGGAACACGATGGACATGCGGCGGCGCGCTGCCCTGAGGCTCGCAGCCGAATCGTAGCGGATCGTCTCGTCGCCAAAGCGAACGAGGCCGGACGTCGGCTTCGTCAAGCCGACAAGCGCCCGCAGCAAGGTCGACTTGCCGGACCCGGACGGGCCGATCAGCGCCACGACGCCGCCCTTTTCGACGTCGATGCTGACATCCTGCAGAACCTTCAGCCTGCCATAGCAGGCTGACAGGCCCTCAATGGCGAGAAGGGGCAAGGTGCTTTTCCAGGGACCGCCCGAGCCGCGCGAGCGGCCACGAGATGGCGAAGTAGATCAGCATGACGGTCCCGAACACGAGGAGGCTGGAGAAGCCCCGGTTGTTGAGCGTCTTGCCCACGAAGGTCAGCTCCACCACGCCCATCTGCGACGCGAGCGCCGTGTCCTTGATGAACATGACCAGGAACGCGATGGCGGGCGGCAGCACCACCTTCCAGGCCTGGGGCAGGATGACGGACCACACGACCAGCCAGCGCGGGAAGTTCATCACCGCCGCCGCCTCAAGCTGCTGGCGGGGGACGGAGTCGAACCCGGCGCGGATGACCTCCGACAGAAAGGCCGTCGAGACCAGGCAGATCGCGATCACGGCGATGGTGAACAGGCTCGCGTCCGGCGCGACCGCCTGGATCGAGAACAGCACGATGAACAGGACGACGATGAAGGGGATGCGCCGGAACACCTCGACGTAGAGGACGGCGGCAGCCCTGAGCGGCAGCAGGAGGCGGCCCCGGCTCGTGCGGACCAGCACGATCGCGAGGCCCGCGGCGGCGCCGATGCCGGAGCCGAGCGCCGTGAGCAGCAGCGTCGTCCCGGCCGCGCCGGCCAGGAACGCCACGTTGCTCCAGGTGAAGAAGCGCGGGATCTGCTCGGCCAGCAGGGCCAGCATCAGATCACCTTCATGCGGACACGGAAGGCGAAGCGCCCGACGCCTGCCAGCAGCGCCGTCGCGGCAATCGTCAACCCGACATAGATGACGGCCGCGACCAGGAACACCTCGATGGAGCGAAGCGTGGCGGAGGAGACGTTGATCGCGCGGCCCGTCAGCTCCTCCACGCCGATCAGGGCGGAGATCGAGGAGCCAAGGACCATCCAGATGAAGAACCCCGACAAAGGGGCGAACAGCGTGCGCAGCAGGTGCGGCACGACCACATGCTGGATCGTCTGGAGTCGGCTCATGCCCAGAACCTCGGCCGCCTCGACCTCGCTGCGCCGCACGCTGGCGAACCCGCCGCGCAGGATCTCCGCGAGGTAGGCCCCGGCCACCAGGGTCAGCCCGATCGCCGCGGCCGCGAAGGGCGGCAGCAGGACTCCGACCTCCGGCAGCCCGTTGAACAGGAAGTAGATCTGGATGAAGGCCGGCGTGTTGGTGAACAGGCCGACATAGGCGCCCGCGACCCCGCGCGCGACCCGCCCGCCATACGCCTGCAGCGACGCGCAGGCCAGGCCGATCACGGCCCCCAGGCCGAAGCTGATGACGGCCAGCTCCATCGAGACGACCGCACCGCCCAGCAGGTAGGGAACCTGGCCTGCCACCTGACCGAACTGGAGGACGTAGTCCATCCTGGCTCCCCGCTACGGCCGACCCGGGGCGTCGCACGTCAGAAGAACGACTGCACCGGCACCGGCACCAGCATGGGCGTGCCGAACCATTTCTCCCACAGCGCGCCGACGGCACCCTCCGAGTGCATGGAGTAAAGCTGGGCGTTGAGGAACTGGATCAGCCCGGCGTTGCCCTTCTGCGTGCCAATCGCGTCGTAGGCGGTGAACACCGTGTCGTTCGACCGGGTCCACTTCACGGCGGGGTAGTTCTTCGTGAAGGCCATGTAGAAGTCGAGCAGGTCCACCATCGCGTCGGCGCGGCCCTGCGCGAGCGCGCGGACGGCGTCGGGGTTGGCGTCCACCAGCAGGACCTTGGCCCTCGGCAGCTTCTCCTTGAGGAAGTCGACCGTCCAGGTGCTGCGCACGGTGACATACGTGTATTTCTCGTCGTTCAGCTCGGCCCAGCTTTTCACCGCGACCTTGTCGGTGGCGAGCATGCTCATGGATTCCGTGTGCAGCGGCACCGTGAAGTCGACGAGCAGCGCCCGGGCGGGATTGCGGGTCAGCGCGCCGAGCGAGATGTCCGTCCGGTTCGAGGTCAGGAAAGGCACGCGCTGGGCGACCTCGGTCGGCACGAACTCGGCGCGGACGTTCATCGCCTTGGCGATGGCGTTGCCGACGTCGATGTCGAAGCCTTCGAGCTGATTGTCCTTGCCGTAGGAGCTCATGGGCGGCGAGTTCGGGTTGATGCCGACCCGGATCACGCCGGAGGACAGGATGTCCTGGAGGTTGCGCGCCTGCGCCGCCGGGCTGGCGGCTGCGAGCATCAGCCCGCATGCCGCGAGCGCCGAAAGAAGCCTTTTCACTGAGCGGACCCTCCACCATCACGGAGCGGCGGGGTCCCTGGACCCTGCGCGGCCGTGATTTGACTGCCGCGATTTCCGATTGTCAAAGATATTATGCACGGTGTATCCATGATTTCTGGACCGGGACGCCGGAGCGGGTGGCCTGGGCAACGGTGTCGGAAGGTTGGGCATGGTCAAAGTCATGTGGTTCCTGAAGCGGGCCGAGCACCTGACCCAGGCGGAGTTCCGGGCATGGTGGCTCGACCACATGCACCTCGTCGCCGAGCTGCAGAGGCCCCACCTCAAGAGGTATGTCGTGAACGTGCGGGTGGAGGAGGACGCGCTGGCGTCCGGCCCGCCGCATCCGTTCGAGTGGGACGGCTGCGCCGAGCAGTGGTTCGAGGATGCGGACGGCTTCCGCGCCGCCTACGAGCGGCCGACCCCGAGCGCGTCGCGCCTCGACACCCTGAAGCACACCAGCCGCTTCTCGCGCATGGTGGTCGAGGAGCATCCGGTGGCGGTGACGGGCGAATGACCGAGGCACCGGCGCGGTGTCCGCGGGTGGTCGTCACGGGCGGCTCCGGCGGCATCGGCGGCGCCATCATCGGCCGCTTCCTGTCCGAGGGCGCCCTGGTCGCGAACATCGACCTGCGGCCGACGCCGCGGCTGCCGCCCGGCCAGACCGCCCTCGCCGACGTTGCGGACCCGGACGCCGTGGCCGCTGCCTTCGAGGTGGTGGACGGCCTGTTCGCCGGCCATGCGCCCGATCTGTTCATCGCCTGCGCCGCCGTCAGCCGCCCGGCCCATTTCCTCGACGTGTCGCCTGCGGACTTCGACCGGAGCTTCGCCATCAACGTCCGCGGCACGTTCTTCACGGCGCAGGCGGCGGCGCGGCGGATGCGCCGGGTGCGGCAGGGCAGCATCGTGCTCATCTCGTCCGTGGCCGCCGAGCAGGGCTGGGCGCAGGAGTGCGTGTACTCGGCCACCAAGGCGGCCACCAAGTCGCTCGTGCAGGGGATGGCGGTGGAGCTGGCGCCCTTCAACATCCGCGTGAACGCGGTCGGGCCGGGTCCGATCGACCATCAGGCCGAGGGCATGGCGGCGACGCGCGCCGACCCCGAGATCCACCGCCACGAGATCGAGCGGACTCCGCTGCACCGGTTCGGCACGCCGGACGAGGTGGCCGACGCCGTCGCGCTGATCGCGCGGACCCCGTGGGCGACCGGGCAGACGCTGTATGTGGATGGCGGCTTCCTGGCGGCCGGGCTGGCCTATTTCGGCGCTGCCAGGGCAGCGCTCGCGACGTGACGGCAGGGGAGCGGACCGGACCGATGCCCGACCGGACCGCCAAGGCCGCCTCCCCACCCACGGCCGACCCTGCAAAAAGGGCCAAGGGCACGGGCGCGGCCTTCGTCTATGACGCCCTGCGGCAAGCGATCCTCACGCTTGAGGTCGAGCCGGGGACCGTCCTGGACGAGGTGCAGATCGCCCGGCAGTACGGCGTGTCGCGCTCGCCGGTGCGCGCGGCGCTCGTGCGGCTCGGGGCCACCGGCCTCGTCGAGACGCTGCCGAACCGCAGCTCCGTGGCAGCACCCATCCGGTTCGAGAGCATCGCCCCCCTGCTGTCCGCGCAGGAGGTCCTGTTCCGCCTCACCACGCGCGAGGCCGCCAGGCGGCGCAAGCCCGGCGACGCCGAGCGTTTGCAGGAGATACAGGATCGGCTGGAGACCTTGCGCGGCCAAGGCCGCGTGCTCGACATGGTCGCGGTCAACCAGGAGTTCCACCTGGCCATCGCCGGGATCGCCGGCAACGCCTGGTACGAGGGCTGGCTGCGGTCGCTGATGGACGAGGGGCAGCGGGTGATCCGGCTCTATATGCGGACGCTGGGCGACGACGTGCCGCTTGGCGAGCTGCGGCGCCACCGGGACATGATCCAGGCCATCCGCGAGGGCGACGCGGAGGCGGCCGACCTCGCCGGGCGCCGCGACGCGGAGATCATCCGCATCCAGCTCGTGGCGCTGCTGTCGGGCGACGAGGGTAGCCATGTCAAGCTGGCCTGACCCGGGCGGCGTGGCATCCACCTGGCCCGTGATGCAAAGCTGCACACACGCTGCACACATGAGAGGATGATCCGCTGATCGACATGGCGCTGTTTGACGAGACGGTTGACGTGCTGGTCGTCGGCTCCGGCGCAGGCGGGCTGGTGGCCGCCCTGACGGCCGCCGCGGCGGGCTTGGACGTCATGCTGATCGAGAAGACGCCGCTGTTCGGCGGCACGACCGCGCATTCCGAGGGGATGGTCTGGGTCCCGCTCAGCCCCCATGCGGTCCGCAAAGGCTGCGAGGACAGCGCCGAGGCCGCGTTCACCTACCTGTCCGCCGTGGCCGGCAACCATCTCGACGCCGCCAAGGCCCGGGCCTACCTCCAGGCCGCTCCGGCCATGCTGCGCTTTGTCGAGGATACGAGCCGCGTGCGCTACAGCCTGGCCGGGTCGCTCGACTACTATTCCGACAGGCCCGGCGCCACGGCCGGCAGCCGGTCCCTGCGCGTCGAGCCGATGGACGGCAGGACGCTCGGCCCGGTGTTCCACCAGGTGCGCCCGCCGCTCAGGAGCACGCTGGCCTTCGGCGGCATGACGATCACCGGGGCCGACCTGCCCCATGCGCTGCGGGCGCACCGGTCCGTCCGCGCCTTTGCCGCGATGGCCAGGCTGACCGGCCGCTACGCATGGGACCGCGTCCGCGGCTATGGGCGCGGCACCCGGATCGGCAACGGCCACGCGGTCGCCGCCTGTCTTGTCGAGGCGCTCGCCCGGCGCGGTGCTCGCATGGTGCGCGATGCCGCCCTGCAGGACCTCATTATGAGCGACGGCCGGGTGGCCGGCGCGCTGGTCTCGGTGTCCGGCAAGGCAATGCGTGTCGCCGCGCGCCGCGGCGTGGTGCTGGCGACGGGCGGCTTCTCCAACGACCCGAAGCGCAAGGCGGAGCACTTCGACCATGTGGGCCGCTCCCACGCCCACGCGCTGCTGGCGTCCGAGGCAAGCACCGGCGACGCCATCGAGGCCGCCACGGCGGTGGGCGCCGCCATGACGGCCAACCTTGCCCAGCCGGCCGCCTGGACGCCGGCCTCGCTCGTGCCGCAGCGCGACGGGTCCACGGTGGCGTTCCCCCATTACGTCGACCGCAACAAGCCCGGCTTCATCGCGGTGGACGCGACCGGACGGCGGTTCGCCAACGAGGCGGCGGGCTACGCTCCCTTCACGGCCGCCATGGTCGAGGCCTGCCGCGGACGGGCGGAGACGGAAGCCTGGCTGGTTGCGGACGCGCGCGCCGTGGACCGCCACGGC
>CAHJXG010000300.1 GCA_903644035.1 Rhodospirillales bacterium | reverse complement strand
CCCAGGAGGTCGGCGCCCTCGTGGCGGGATGGGCGTCCGAGCCGGACATGGCCGGCGGCACGGCGCTGGCCCGGATCGAGTGTCTCTGGGACGGCTTCACCCGGGACGCGGCGGAGCTGCAGGAGCAGATCAGCGACGCCGCCGGACCAGACAAGCAGGCGCTGAAGCTGGCCCGGCAGCAGCTTGCGGCGCTGCGGGCCGTGGCCGCCGCCCTTGCCGCCGCGCACGGCCGGCTGTCCGGATGAGTGCGGCGCCCCGGCTTGCCACACGAACCCTGCCCCGACATAACAAAGCCCAACCGGGCAGGGCGTGTGCAGCGCCTGTCATGTCAAAGAGGAAGCGTCGCGATGTGGGCCTTGCTGCTGCTCCCCTTCATCGGTTTGCTGTGGGTGCCGTTCTATAACGCCACCTCGCCGTCGCTGTTCGGATTTCCGTTCTTCTACTGGTATCAGCTCGCCTGGGTGCCCGTGACCGCGATCCTGACCTGGATCGTCTATCGCAGCGCCGGCCATGGGGATGAGCCGTGAGCGCCGTCGCCGACCTCGACTGGACGGCGCTGTCCGTCTGCATCTTCTTCTTCGCCCTCGTCACCGTCATGGGGTTCGCCGCCTCGCGTTGGCGGAGGGGCACGGCCGACCACGCCCATCTCGACGAGTGGGGACTGGGCGGGCGCAACTTCGGCACCTGGATCACCTGGTTCCTGGTCGGCGGGGACTTCTATACCGCCTACACCGTGATCGCCGTTCCCGCCCAGGTGTTCGCCATCGGCGCACAGGGCTTCTTCGCCCTGCCCTACACCATCGTCGTCTACCCCATCGTGTTCGCCATCATGCCGCGGCTCTGGACGTTCGCGCAGGCGCACGGCCACGTCACCGCCGCCGACGTCGTCTACGGCCGCTATGGCTCCCGGGGGCTGGAGCTTGCGGTGGCAGTGACGGGCCTGCTCGCGACCATGCCGTACATCGCGCTGCAGCTCGTGGGCATGGAGGTGGTGATCAAGGCGCTGGGCCTCACCGGGGAGCTGCCGCTGATCGCCGCCTTTGCGATCCTGGCGCTCTACACCTACTCGGCCGGGCTGCGCGCCCCGGCGCTGATCGCCTTCGTCAAGGACATCATGATCTACATCGTCGTGCTCGTGGCGGTGGCGTTCATCCCCTACAGGCTCGGCGGCTACGGCGCGGTGTTCGACGCGGCCGGCGCGGCGTTCGCGCTGAAGCCGCCCGTGCCGGCGTCGGGGCTGGTCCTCAAGTCGTCGCAGTACTGGCCCTACGCGACGCTGGCGCTCGGCTCGGCGCTGGCGGCGTTCATGTACCCGCACACGCTCACGGGCATCTTCGCCTCCCGCTCGGCCAACACCATACGCAAGAACGCGATCCTGCTGCCGGCCTATACGCTGCTGCTCGGCCTGATCGCGCTGCTCGGCTACATGGCGCATGCGGCGGGGATCAAGCCCGGGACGCCGAACGACACGGTGCCGGCGTTGTTCCACGCCTTGTTCCCCAGCTGGTTCGCAGGCTTCGCCTTTGCCGCCATCGCCATCGGCGCGCTGGTGCCGGCGGCGGTCATGTCGATCGGCGCCGCCAACCTGTTCACCCGCAACGTGTGGAAGGCCTACGTCAACCCGGCCGTGACCCATGCCGGCGAGGCGCAGGTCGCCAAGATCACCAGCCTCGCCGTCAAGGGCGGCGCGCTGCTGTTCATCCTGTTCGCGCCGGTGCAGTACGCCCTCGACCTGCAGCTGCTCGGGGGCCTGTGGGTCCTGCAGACCTTCCCGGCCGTCGTGTTCGGGCTGTTCTTCAACTGGTTCCGCGCGCCGGCGCTGCTGCTCGGCTGGGCCGTGGGCTTCTTTGGCGGCAGCGCCATCGCCTACACGGACGGGCTGAAGCCGCTGCATACCATCGTGATCGGCGGGGCGAGCTACACCGTCTATGTCGGGCTGCTCGCGGTGCTGGCGAACGTCCTAGTGGCTGCAATCGCCAACCTGGCGCTGCGCTCGACGCGCGCCGAGCCTGCGCGTGCTGCGTGACGGCTGTGACGGGACCAGCCTTGCCGCCAGACACGCCCTGAGCGAGCATTCCAGCACAGGATCAGGAGGTTTGCTTGGGTTGGCGAAGCGGGGCGCTTGCGGTTTTGTTGGTGATTGGTGGCGTGGCGGCCCGGGCGGAGACCGCGGTGAAGCTCGGCGTGCTGACCGACCTGTCGGGCGTCTATTCGGACGCGACGGGCGCCGGGTCGGTGGTGGCGACGCGCATGGCGGCCGAGGATTGCCTGGCCGCCGAGTGCCGGGGCATGACGGTCGAGGTCGTCGCCGCAGACCACCAGAACAAGCCGGACGTGGCGCTCGCCATCGCGCGGGAGTGGGTGGACACCGCGCATGTGGATGCGCTGGTCGATATGTCGAACGCGGCGATCCAGCTCGCCATCGCGCCGTTCGTGGCGCAGAAGAACCGGGTCGCGCTGTTCGCCGGCGGCACCGCCCGGCTCTCGGGCGACGCCTGCCAGCCGGAGCACATCGTGCAGTGGATGTGGGACACCTACGCGCAGGTCGGCGGCGTCGCGCGCCGCCTGACCCGGCCAGGAACGACGTGGTACCTGGTGACGGCCGACTATGCGTTCGGCACCCAGTTCGAGGCCGATGCCAAGATGCTCGTCGGCGCCGCGGGCGGCCGCGTGCTCGGCTCGGCCCGCCACCCGTTCCCCAGCACTGACCTGTCGTCGTTCATCCTGCAGGCGCAGGCGTCCGGCGCGGACATCGTGGCGCTGGCCAATGCCGGGGCCGACACGGTGAACGCCATCAAGCAAGCGCACGAGTTCGGCGTCGGCACCGGGGCGCAGCGCCTGGTGGCGTTCTACCTGTCGGTGCTGGACGTGAAGGGGCTGGGCCTTCCCGCCGCGGCCGGCACCGTGCTGACCGAGGGGTTCTACTGGGACATCGACGACGGCACGCGCGCCTTCTCCCGGCGCTTCCTGGCCCGGCAGGGCGCCATGCCATCGCAGATCCAGGCCGGGCTGTACTCCGCCGTGCGCCATTACCTGAAAGCCGTCGCGGCGTCCCGCGGCACCGAGGCCCGGGCCGTCATCCGCGGGATGCATGACCTGCCGATCTCCGACGATGTGGTGCGGCATGCGGAGCTGCGCCCCGACGGACGCATGGTGCACGACTACTACGCGTTCCAGGTGAAACAGCCCGAGCAGTCGCGCGGACCCTGGGATCTCTACACGCTGCTGGACACGATTCCGGGCGCCGAGGCCTTCCGCCCGGTTGCCGACGGCTTCTGTCCGCGCCTGCTCCATTGACGCGAGGCATCATGGCCCACCGGCTCATCGACCTGTCCGTTCCGTTGCGCGGCGACATCGCCAGCGACCCGCCGGACATGCTGCCGAAGATCGAGTACATTGACCATCACCAGTCCGCCCCCCGCATCGCCGAGTACTTCGGCGTCCGGGTGGACCAGCTCCCCGAAGGCCAGTATGCCGCCATCGAGCGCTGCGCCATCAGCAGCCACAACGGCACCCACGTGGACGCGCCCTACCACTACTTCTCCCGCATGGACGAGGCGGTGACGCCCGGCGGCGTGCCGTCCATGCGCATCGACGAGGTCCCGCTCGACTGGCTCTACCAGCCCGGCGTCAAGCTGGACTTCCGGCACTTGCCCGATGGATACGTGGTGCAACCCGCGGACATCGAGGCCGAACTCACCCGTATCGGCCATAGCCTGCAGCCGTTGGAGATCGTCGTGGCCAACACCCGCGCCGGCGCGCGCTACGGCGAGGCGGACTATGTGGACGCTGGCTGCGGCATGGGGCGCGCGGCCACCCTCTGGCTGACCGGGCGCGGGGTCCGCGTGGTCGGCACCGATGCCTGGAGCTGGGACGCGCCGTTCAGCCACACCCGCCGGCGGGTGCAGGAGACGGGCGACGCCGGGCTGATCTGGGAGGGGCACCGGGCGGGACGGGACCGCGCCTACTGCCAGATCGAGAAGATGCACAACCTCGAGGCGCTGCCGCCAGCCGGGTTCCTCATCTCCGCCTTCCCGGTCAAGCTGCACCGCGGCTCCGCCGGCTGGACCCGCGCCGTCGCGATCCTGGACGCCTGAGGGCCGGGGCCGCGCCGGTCCGGCCTATCGGCTTCGCCGGTCGTACGACGTGCCCGGCCAATCCAGGCGCCGGGCCATTGGTGATCCGCCAGGACCCCCTCACCCGCCCCCTCCCTGCCGGTTGGCAGAGAGGGGGCGTGCCGGTCAGGCCTGGACGGGGACGGTGACGGAGAAGTGCTGGGTGGAGGCGCTCATCAGGCTGGCGGCCGTGCCCGGCAGGGCGGCGCCGTTGGCGTTGACGGCGTGGACATAGAGGTTGCGGTCGGTCGCCGCCGTGCCGCCCCAGGCGTCGTTGAGGAACGAGATCGCCACGTCGTGCGTGCCGGCTGCCATCACTTGGGCGAAGGCGAAGTTCTGCACCCCGCCTGCCGCGTGCGAGGCCGTCACCGTCTGCGCGCCCCCGAGCGACTTGCCGTCCACGGTGACGGTGAACTGCGCGTGGCCCTGGTAGGCGTCCTCCGACAGCTGCAGCACGAGCGGGCTGGCGCCGGTGGCCATGTGCGCGGTGCCGTTGGCCATCTGCGCCACCGCCGCGGACTTGGACACCTGGCCGTCGAAGGTCACCTGGCCGACATAGAGGTTGCGGTCGGTCGCGGCCGTGCCGTTCCAGAGGTCGTTGATGAACTGCACGCCCACGTCGTGCGCGCCGGGTCCCCACTGGCCGGTCAGCGTCACGACCTGCGACTTGCCCTGGGCGTGGGACGCGGTCACCGTCACCGTGCTGCCGATGGTCTTGCCGTCGATGGTGATGACGCACTGCGCGTCGCCCTGGTAGGCGTCCTCCGACAGGCTCACCGTCAGCGTGTCCGTCGCCTTGGCCATCGGCGTGGGGGTGGCCGGCTTGGGGGCCGCGGGCGGAGTGGTGGCCGGGGCGGTGGCGCTGCCCGAGTTGACGCCGAAGTACTTGCCCCACGCGGCGGCCTCGAGCGGCTTGTTCGCCTCCGGGGCGAAGTTCCAGTTGCCGTCGCCCATCTCCCGGTCCCAGATGTTGACGTGCTCGATCTTCACGCCTTGCGACTGCGCCTTGTCCAGCTCCGAGGCGAGCCATTGGGGGAAGGCCGCGTCGTCCACGGGGCCGGTCGTGGTGCCGTTGTTGCCGGCGCCGGTCTCTGAGATCGACAGCGCCTTGCCGTGCGCCTTGGCGAAGGCGATGGCGTTCTCCATGCCGAAGCCAGCGCCCGTGCCGGTGGGATTCCACTCGTTGGCGTCCGGGTAGGACCAGAAATGCGCCCGGTTCACCGGGTCCGCCGCCCACTCGGTCGCGTTGGCGTTGTAGCTGCCGTCGTTCTTGGCCCAGTTGTAAAGGCCGTTGGGCCACACCGGGCTGTAGGTGTCGACGGACACGGTATCGACGTACTCGTCGCCGGGGTAGGAATTGACGACTGGCTGGCTGCTCCAGCCTTGGCTGTTCGGGTTCCACTCGATCTTGACCGTGGCGCCCACGGCCTTGGCCTCGTCGCGCATCAGGGTCGAGAGGTGCTGGAACGCCTTCTTCCAGTCGGCCTGGGTGCCGGCGTCGCTGCCCATGAACCAGGGCATGAAGGTGCCGTTCATCTCGTAGCCAAGCCGCAGGTCCATCGTCTTGAAGCCTGCGTTCGCCCAGGCGTCCACGACGCCCTTGTAGGCGCTGTCGTAGGTGCCGTTGATGATGCCCTTGAAGAAGTCGTCGTTGGTCGATCCCGCGGCGTTGCCTTCCCAATGGTTGTTGTCGGACATCGGGATGCCGATCACCGGCTTGATGCCGGTCTTGACCACGGGCGACTGGGTCCAGGACCAGGCGGTCCAGCCGGCGTTCGCGGCCCAGGTGCTCGGGTCCTTCGAGAAATCGACGAAGGCGTTCATGGTGACCGGCTTGGCGCCGCCCATCGTGGTGACGAAGCTGTTGAACTGCTTTTCGAAGTCGGCCTCCGCCGCGGCATCGTTGCCGTTCGGATTGCCGAAGTACCCGCCGACGACATATTTGGAGGCCATGATTTCCTTACTCACTTTTTCGTGATGACCAGGCAACTCTCCTATTTCCGGGGTTTTCGCGCAATCACTATTTCGTGTGTTCAACAAATCCAAAGTTAAGGAAATATTAATGCACAAAGCATAACGGACAGGACTCAAGGCGAGCGAAAGTAACCTGCTTATAACGGATCAGCATTGTGCCAAGTTATGCCTGACTGATACGTTACCTGCCGCCCGGCCCGGACCCTTGCGTTCACGGGCTTGCCCATGACCTCACGGAAGGATTTACCGTGTCCGACCTGCATGCCCGCACGGCTCTCCTGTCCCGATCAGGACGTTCATGACCATCCGCCCTGCCCGTCCCGACGATGTCGACGCCGTGCGTCAGATCGTGCGGGCTGCCTATGGCCATTACGCCGCGAGGCTGGGCAAGCCGCCCGGTCCCATGCTGGATGATTACGGTCAGCGTGTTGCGGACAAGCAGGCCTGGGTGCTGGAGGATGAGGGAAAGCCAGCAGGCGTCCTGATCCTGGAAGACGGCGACGGCAGCCTTCTGCTCGACAACTTGGCCGTTCTCCCGGCCACCCAGGGACGGGGATACGGGCGGGCATTGATCGCCTTTGCGGAACAGGAGGCGCGTCGTCGCGGATATGCCGAGATACGGCTCTACACGAACGCGCTGATGACCGAGAACCTGGCCCTCTACGGGCGGCTCGGCTTCCACGAAACGGGCCACGTCACCGAAAAGGGTTACGAGCGCGTGTATATGGCCAAGGCGCTGTCCTAGCAGGCCCTGTTCGGTTCAGATCGCCGACCCGCTCAGTTCCAGCGAGCGTGCGCCGGGTCCGATGACCGCGCGCCGCTCCACCTGTCGGCGGCTCACCGCCCTACCCTGCCGTGACGTCGGCCACGTCCCTGGTGGCTGCTCAACCCTCCGCGGGCTGAGCCGATCAGTCCATGGGAGCCGCGCCGAGGGCGGCGGTGCCAGTGGTTTGGTCGGTGCCGGCCCAAGCTCCAGGCGTCCGCGTCAGCACCAGGCCGGGCGGGCCGTCATCGAAGTCGGCCCTGCCCTCATTGACCGATGCGCCGGTCCGCGGCGACGCCTGCTGCCCGGAGATGCGGCTGAGCAGCAAGGCCAGCGTGAGCACGCAGGCGATGTACAAGGCGAGCGCGTCAAACCACCCATCAAGGAGCAGCGTGACGCCGGCGACGAAGGTGCCGAGAACGCTGATCGCCAAGAGAGTGAATGACCAGCGCTGTCGTGAAGCTGATGATTGCATCACGCGGTGCCTGATCCAAGCCGGCTTTCGCATTTCGAATCCATCCCGGCATCGCAATAACATCGGGGGTGGCGCGCTGTAAAGCGAAAACGGCCGGCTCACGCTCTTGGGCTTGGATTTGCCTGGGGCTCGTCCTGATGCACGAAAGCAACTGTGCCGATGAGCAGGACGGCAAAAAGAATAGGTGAAAACTGATGGTAACCACCGGTTAGCAACAACAATACCATGAGAGGGGCCAGCAACGTCGCCTGCCGCTTCGTGCGGGTTCCCCAGGTAAGAAGGCCGATGTAGAACATCAGGCCGAACACCCCGTATTCCATGAGGACTTTGACCGGGGTGTTGAGGTGATAGATGTAAGGGATGATGAGCTGTTCCGAGGCGCCGGGTCCGACCCCGGTGACGGAAACCCAGGGCGCCGCGTCCAGCAGGTCCTGCAGGGCCAGGAACGGCGTCACGAACCGCTCGTGCCCGCTCGTGCCGGGCAGGGTGAACTCGTAGATCCGGCCTGACATCATGTCGGCGACCTCGGGCAGCACGAGGCTGAGCGCGGTGAAGGCCAGCGCGCACCCCGCCGCGAGCAGGATGGCGCCCAGCAGGCCGCGCCGCCCGGCGCTGATCGCCAGCACGGCGATGTAGGAGCCAAGCACCATCCAGCCGGTGCCGGACACCGAGGACAGCAGGGCCGCGAAGAACAGCGCGAGGAAGACGGTACGGCGGAAATACAGCGCCTCAATGATCACGCCCACGGCCATGAACTGGGAGAACACCGAAGGCTCGACGAGGAAGAACCCGTTTGACCGGAACAGCCCACGGTCGATCGGGATGGCGACGGCGTACTGCTCCTCGATCAAGAGGTCGTCGGGCACGGTGCCGGTGAAGGCGAAGAAGCTGAGGCCAGCGAACTGCACCACGAACTGCACGAGGCCAGCGACGGCGATGGCGGCCAGGGCAAGCGACACGATGCGGAAGAACGCGGCCTCGCTGACCGAATGACGGAAGCGCAGCACGGCGAACGCGGTGATCGCCAGCCAATAGGCCAGAGACGGCACGCTCATCCGCGGCGCCATCGCGAGCGGCAGGTTAATCTGGGTTGCCACCGAGAACAGGGCCACGGCGCAGAGGCCGCAGTACAGCGCCATCCGGCGGCGCTCGATGACCAGCGTGCCGCTCAGCACCGCCCAGGCCGCGAGGCCCAGCACCAGCGGGGTTGCCACGCTGATCTTGAGGCCGCTGGCCGGGATCGCGAAGCGCTGCAGGACCAGGCAGCTGAACAGCGTGCCCCAGGTGAATGCGTTGACGCCGAGCCGCCCGCGCCAGATCGACGGCTGCAGCGATGCGACGGGGATCGCGCGGATCGGACGCGCGCCGGGAAACCCGGCGGTGTTCGGGGACAAGGCCATGGCGGCATTATGGGCCAGAGAAGGAGGCACGTCGCGCCCGGCATGGACGGCCCGGGAATATCTCGCCCCCGAGATCGCTTAAACGTGATCCGCTGCGATAACCTCTGCGTGTTCTACATTCAAAAAAACAGTAGAATTCCTGCTATTTTCGTTTTAATAGACGCCGTATCACAAAATAGCCGGTTTAGGCCGGTGAAAGATCAAGTTGGCGACGAGCGGGCTTGCAATCAGGGTGCCGCCGCGGCGAACCCATGAACATTTCAATCCGAACGTCCATGGTGCCCGCGGGCTGTTCGCCTTCACGATATTCGTCTTCCACGTCGTGAACTCAGGGTTGAGCACTTTCGCCCCGCTTTCGACGGCCACCGGATTTTTCCTGACATCCATCTCGGAATACGGGGTGGAGCTGTTCTTCTGCATCAGCGGCTACGTGATCGCCGGCACGCTGCGGCGCGCCCGCGGTCCCATGGAGTTCCTCGGAGACCGCGCGATCCGCGTCTATCCCGTGCTCTGGGCCTCCATCCTCGTCATCGTGGCCCTGGGCATGGCCACCCGGACGCATGGCTTCGAGAACCAGACGGCGCTTCAGCTGCTGACGGAGCTGCCGGCCAACCTGTTGGCGCTGCCGGGCATCCTGCCGCTCGACAACATTCACCCGGCCGCCTGGTCGCTGAGCTACGAGATGGCCTTCTACCTGGTCTGCGCCGCCGCCTGGGGCCTGCGCCGGCGGTTTGGGCCGACGGCTTATCGGCTCATCGTTCCCGTCGCGGCCGTGCTGATCATCTGCTACCCCCGTGGCGCCCTTTTGCTCGCAGGCATGATGGTGGCGGAGGGGTGGCCGCGCGCCGGGCCGCTCCTGCGCCTGACCCGGCACCCGCTCCCGCTCCTCCTGCTGTTCCTGCTGTGCTGGCGCACGATCCAGAGCCTCAGCGGTCCCCATCACATCGTCGCCACGACGTTGCTCCAATGGGCCGGTGACGGGCGGCTGCCGCTGGCGCTGCTGGCCTTCACGGCGGCGGGGCTGGGCTTCCGCGGGATCGTGGCTGGACACGGCGTGCTCGGCGTCCTCCTGCGCTCCCGCCCGCTGTACTACCTTGGCACCATAAGCTACAGCTTCTATCTGTGGCATCCCATCGTGATGTCGGGGATCAAGGCGGTTCTGCTGCACGGCCACATCCTGCAGAATGCGGGGATATGGGCCCAAACCCTGTTCTTTGTCGTCGCCCTGCCCCCGTCGCTCGCAGTGTCCCATGCGAGCCAGCGCGTGCTGGAGCAGCGGTTCGCGGCCTGGACGCGCCGCCGGCTGCGCCACACGCCGCCGATGCCGCAGCCAGCCGCCCTCGACCCGACGCCACAGCATCACCTGGAGAGCGCATGACCCACTGCCCCACCCTGACGCGCCGCGCGCTCGCCCATGCCGCGGCGGCCGTGG
>CAHJXG010000299.1 GCA_903644035.1 Rhodospirillales bacterium | reverse complement strand
CCGTCGAGCGGTCCGGGCTGATCGCGACCGACATCGAGGTGCTGCGCCTGCACTACGCGGAGACGCTGCGGCATTGGCGGCGGCGCCTGTCGGCCAGGCACGATGCCATCGCAGCGCTCTATGACGAGCGGTTCTGCCGCATGTTCGAGTTTTATCTGTCCGGCGCCGAGCTTGCCTTCCGGCACAAGGGGCACATGGTCTGGCAGATGCAGCTGGCCCGGCGGGCGGACGCCGTCCCGCTCACCCGGGACTACGTCGCCGAAACGGAAAACTGGGTGGCGCCGGTACCACAACCGGTATGATCCCCGACGTTGCCCACGACTTGTCCCCCTGATCCACAGATGTCCACAGGGTCTCCACCCTGCCAGGCGCCTTCCGGATGGGCTAGGATGCGGACGAATGAACAGCATCGATCCGCCGCTGCTTGGCCTCTCACAACGTCATCCACCCTCCAACGAGCGGGCGGAGATGGCGCTGCTCGGGGCGCTGCTCGCCAACAACAAGGCCTATGAGCGGATCAGCGAGTTCCTGGCGCCGGAGCACTTCGTCGATCCCGTGCACGGCCGCATCTACCAGGCCATCGTGCGCCGGGTGGAGGCCGGACAGCTTGCCGATGCCATCACGCTGAAGGCGGAGTTCGAGCACTCGGGCCTGCTGGACGAGGTGGGCGGCACCAAGTATTTTGCCGAGCTGCTGACGGCGATGGTCGGCATCATCAACGCCGGCGAGTATGGCCGGGCCGTGCACGACGCCTGGCTGCGGCGCCAGCTGATCGACATCGGCGAGGTCGTCGTCAACAACGCCTTCGGCGCCGAGGCGGAGATCGACGGCCGCCAGCAGATCGAGCTGGCCGAAAGCGCGCTGTTCCGCCTCGCCACGCAGGGCGGCAACGACGGCGGCTTCGTCACCTTCGAGCGCGCGCTGACCGAGGCGATCCTGGGCGCAGAGCGGGCGTTCCGCCGGGCCGGCCATGTCAGCGGGCTGTCCACGGGGCTGCGCGACCTCGACAAGAAGACCGGCGGGCTGCATCCGTCGGACCTGATGATCCTGGCCGGGCGGCCCGGCATGGGCAAGACGGCGCTCGCCACCAAGATCGCCTTCGGCGCCGCGCACGCCTTGGTGCGGGAGGCGCGGGCGGAGGACCCGAACGCGGTGCCGAAAGGCTCGGTCGCGGTGTTCAGCCTGGAGATGAGCGCCGAGCAGCTGGCGACGCGGCTGCTGGCCGAGGAGGCGCGGGTCAGCGGCGACCGCATCCGCCGGGGCGAGATCGGCCAGCGCGACTTCGACCGCTTCGTGCAGGTCAGCCGGGAGATCGCCGGCCTCCCGCTGCACATCGACGACACCCCGGCCATCACGCTCTCGGCGCTGCGCACCCGGTGCCGGCGGCTGAAGCGCACCAAGGGGCTGAGCCTGGTCGTCATCGACTACCTGCAGCTGATGCGGCCGAGCGTGGGGACCAAGCCGGAAAGCCGGGTGCTGGAGATCAGCCAGATCACCCAGGGCCTCAAGGCCATCGCCAAGGAGCTTGCAGTGCCGGTGCTGGCGCTGTCGCAGCTGTCCCGCGCGGTGGAGAGCCGGGAGGACAAGCGCCCGCAGCTTTCCGACCTGCGGGAGAGCGGCACCATCGAGCAGGACGCCGACATGGTGCTGTTCGTCTATCGCGACGAGTACTACCTGCAGCAGCGCGCGCCCAAGCAGATGGCGTTTGACAGCGAGGACAAGTTCCAGTCGGCTCTCGACAAGTGGCAGCGCGACATGGAGCAGGTGCACAACAAGGCCGAAATCCTGATCGAGAAGCAGCGGCACGGCCCGACCGGCAAGATCGACGTGCTGTTCGAGGGCGAGTACACCCGCTTCGCCGACCTCGACGTGATCCACGCGGGCGACGGCTGACCTTGGCGCCCAGCGCCGGCGCCGTGCTGGAGATCGACCTCGACGCCATCGCCGGCAACTGGGGCACGCTGAGCCGGCTGCACCCGTCCGGCCCGGTCGCGGCGGTGCTCAAGGCCGATGCCTACGGCCTCGGCGCCGTGCCCCTGGCGCGGCGCCTGTTCGCCGCCGGGTGCCGCCACGTGTTCACGGCGCATCTCGGAGAGGCGCAGGCGATCCGCTCCGTGCTGCCCCACCCTTTGCCGCCCGGCGCCATGCTGGCGGTGTTGAACGGCCTCTGGCCCGGCGATGCGCCGGCCTATGCCGACGCGGACATCACGCCGGTGCTGGGGTCGCTCGCCGAGATCGAGGATTGGGCCGCCCACGCGCGGACCCTCGGCCGCCCCCTGCCGGCGCTGCTGCACATCGACACCGGGATGAACCGCCTGGGCCTGCCGCCCGAGGAGCTGGACGTGCTGGCGGCGGAGCCGGGCCGGCTGGAGGGCGTGCCGCTCCTCTACATCATGACCCACCTGGTCTCCGCCGAGATGCCCGGCGATCCCGTGAACGCGGCGCAGCGGGACCGCTTCGCCCAGGCCTGCGCCCGGCTGCCCGCGGCGCCGCGCAGCCTGGCCAACTCGTCGGGCTGTTTTCTCGGTCCCGACTTCGGCTCCGACCTCGCCCGGCCCGGCGCCGCGCTGTTCGGCGTGAACCCCACGCCGGGGCGGCCCAACCCGATGCGGGCGTCGGTGCGGCTGCGGGCGCGCATC
>CAHJXG010000298.1 GCA_903644035.1 Rhodospirillales bacterium | reverse complement strand
GTAGGCGGCCAGGAACGCCGCGCGCGGGCGGTGCGCGCCTCCCTCGGCCGCGCAGGCGATCTCCAGGAAGATCGTGGCCCGGGCGCCCGGCTCCAAGTCGAGGTCGAACACCGCGCCGCTGCCGGAGAGGGCCTGGGGCGCAGGCTCGAAGGCGAGGCGCGTGGTGCGCACCACCGTGTCCAGCCCGCGATACGACAGGGCGACGCCGTCCGGCGCCAGCACGGGGGGCAGCCGGTCGCCGCGCCGCTCGCGATGCATCCCGCGCACCTCGAACAGGTCGGCGAAATCCGCCTCGAAGCGCAACTCGAGCCGCACCCGGCTGCGCGTGAAGCCGAAGTTGCGCGCCACGATCCGCCCGTGGCAGGCGCCGTCGCCCAGGAACAGCGACCGCTGCAGGTGGATCACGCCCTGGGCCAGCGCGGCCACGCCGAGATCGGACATGGAGGCGTTGGACAGGTCGGAGGTGAGCATCACGTTGTCCGCCCCGAGCGCGGAGCTGAGCAGCAAAGGCTGCACGCCGCCCAGCGTCAGCTCGAACCGCGAGAGGTGCCGAGTGTCCCGGTGATACATCCCGTCGGTGCCGCCCGGCACGGAAAGGATGTCGCCGCCATGGTCGAACACGCCGAACGTGTCGCCGCTCTTGATCGTGCGGTAGCGCCGCTCCTGCAGCGAGACGGTGGCGGAGACGGAGAACGGCTCGGGCGTTTCGGCGGCGGACTCGATGGCTTGGCTTGCGACGACGTTCATGGGCGGAGCCTCAGAAAGGGGGCAGGCGGTTCAACCAGGTGGGGCAGAGACGCTTGCGTTCGGGGGGCGGACGCGATGGGGGACAATTGGGCGGCGGCGGACGCTTGCACAGGTTCTGGGCCGCCTGGTGTGGCATAAGGGAAGCGTCAGCCCGGGGCGACCCATCCGGTCGGACCCCGCCTCGAATGTACCGCGATGCTAAGAAAACGCTGCTGCAGGGGCCACATCTATTTCCGCCGGGCTGCCTGGTCCCGCAGTCGCGCTCGGGATGGCTTGGCTTCGCTCATTCCTTTAAGTGATGTTGGTCGCAAAATACAGCTCATGCGCCCTATGTCGTCCCGTTCACCGATCTGTTGCCGCCGTCCGCCTTGCGGAAATCCGCGGAGGATCAGGATGCGTCACGGGTTTACGGTTTGGCGACACGAAATGATAGGAATCGTAAGGACGACACTAATCCCATAATCCGCTCGCGGGTTTGGTCGAGACTGACAAACATCAAAGGGTGGTTTTTAGGGCAGTGCTATTTTCACGAAACGGTGTAGACACGCTCAGTGCCTTGTGAACCAATGATGCCCCCAACATTTCCAGGTCCAAGGAGGCACGGTGATGGTCTGCAGACACCCGGAACTTGACCGTCCTTGGCGGTTTGATCCTCGGGACATGGCCGTGATGGCGGGTTGGCTCGCCGTCGCCGCGCGCCGCGGCTATGACGCCGTGCTGGGCGTTTGCGACGACGGCACCGAATGGGTCGGCGTGGCCCCGCCCCAACTTCGGCCCGGCGATCTGTGGCAGATCATCCCCAGTCCGAGCGAGGGCGGCTTTGTCGTGCTCGACCAGCACGGGCAGCCTTGCTTCCACTCTCCGGGCATTCGGGCCGTCCTGCATTTCGTCGCCCCGCTGCCGCCGGGCATGCCTGAGCCGCGGCTGATCCCCGGCGGGCGGGTCCCATCGATCCTGGCGGGCGACGATCTTGACCAGGACCGGCCCGATCGGACCTGGGACGAGGCCTCCTCGGCGCCACGCGGGCCGACCCTGCATTGACGCGCGGCGCGCCGCCGTGCGCGGGGCCCTAGTTTCGCGAGATGATCAGCGGCGGTGCAAGCGCCTGACGCCGCGTCATGCTGCCATGAAGGCTGCGGGCCGCCCGGTTCAGCTCGGACCGCCGGGCCTCTGGTTCCGGCTTGCTGTCCGCCGTAGTCGAAGTCTCGCGGATCTTCTGACGGTAGCACGCCGCAGCCTCGCCGCGGCTTCGCACGTCCCACTTGTCGAGGATGCTGTGCACGTGGTTCTTGATGGTCGGCACCGCGACCTGCAGCCGGTGTGCGATCAGCTTGTTGGGCAGGCCGTCCGCCAGGAGTTCGGCGACCTCGCGCTCCCGAACGGTCAGGGTGTGGATGCCGGTCCTGCCCGTGCGGCCCGCCGAACGGTCGGCGAAGCGGTTGAGCAGAAGCGCGGTGAGCCGGGCCGGGCAGACGACCTCTCCCGCCCCGGCGCGCCGCACGGTGGCCACGAGGTCATGGATTGAGCTTTCCGGTCCCAGGTATCCGCGGATGCCGGTATCGGCCCAGGCGAGGAACTCCTCATCCTTCTCCTGCATCGCCAGGACGACCACGCCGATGCCGGTACAGGATCTGCGGACGGCGGCGGCGAGCGCCATCGCCTCGGGATGCGATGAGTCGACGACGGCCAGCGTGGGCCTGGCGCTGGTTGCGGCGGCCTCGGCAGTCTTTTCAGAACACGCCGTGACCACTTGAATGTCTTCGCATCTCTGAAAGAGCATCGCCACCGCTTCCCGAAGGAAATGCACATGGCTTATGAAAAGAATGACCATGTTGCCCTCATACTGTTTGACGCTCTACGTGCAAAAGGTCATGCTGGATGCAGGAATTTTTAATAAAACATGCAATAGGACATTCTGGCTTACCATTCTATCGCTGATTGAACCTTCTATAGAGTTCAAATTCCAGGTAGCGCCCTGTTTGTGCGTTGTAATACTTTCGGTGCTAACAATGTCGGCAGAAGCGCTTTCCTCTGACGGTCGCTTGCCACTGCAAGGCCTCTGTCGTCCCGTCTGTGGGCATCATGGCAGAACCTGCAGTTCCTGACATCGACCCGGCGTGATCACCTTGGCAACGAGCTTGCCTTTCTTGATGCGGTGTTGCTGCAACTCCACAATCTTACTTGGGCGCCGCATGGCGGGCGTGTCCGGCGTGGGTGGGACTATCCCCCCGCGGCCGAACCGGTGCAGGATCGGGGCACCAGCAAGGAGGGTCCGGTGGACGACGCCCGTGTTCCAGCCCGGCGGGCCTCGCGACCCGAGCGCCTGATCGAGCAGGTGATCTTCGGCAGCCGCTGGCTGCTTGCGCCGTTCTATCTCGGCCTGATCCTGGGCCTCGTGGCGCTGCTGGCGAAGTTCTCGCTGCGCGTCGTCGATCTCGTCGGCCACGTGCTCTCCGCCAGCAGCAACGAGGTCACCATCGGCATCCTCTCGCTGATCGACCTCTCGCTGATGGCCAACCTGGTGCTCATGGTCATCTTCGCGGGCTACGAAGGCTTCATCTCGCGGCTCGACGTGGGCGAGGGCGGAGTCCGGCTCGACTGGATGGGGCAAGTCGGCTTCGGCGACCTGAAGCTGAAGCTACTGGCGTCCATCGTCGCGATCTCGGCGATCCACGTGCTCGAAGGCTTCCTTGGCGCCGAGCATCAGAGCGACCGCGACCTGGCCTGGCTCGTGGGCATCCATATGGCGTTCGTCGTCTCCGCCTTGCTGCTGGCGCTGATGGACCGGCTTGCGGGCCGGGACCACTAGCCCGCCGCCCCAGGGCGAGGCGGCGATTGAAGCAGCAGCGTCGCTGGGGCACAGTCGCGCAGGCCCCAGGCGGCCCAACCCGGATCAACCGGAAGGGGAGGATGTGTTGTCGGACATCGCGCAGGCAGAACTGACCCGCAGCCAGACAGGACGCCGGGCATGAGGACCCTCAAGGGCCCGGCCATCTTCCTGGCGCAGTTCGCCGCCGACGCCGCGCCGCATGACACGCTGCCGGGCATCGCGCGCTGGGCGGCCGGCCACGGCTACAAGGGCGTGCAGATCCCAAGCTGGGACAGGCGGCTGTTCGACCTGGCGCTGGCGGCGGACAGCCAGGCCTACTGCGACGAGGTGCAGGGCGTGCTGCACGAGGCCGGGCTGACTCTCACGGAGCTTTCGACCCACCTCCAGGGCCAGCTCGTGGCGGTCCACCCGGCCTACGACCTCGCCTTCGACGGCTTCGCCGCCCCCGAAGTGCGGGGCAGCCCGGCGGCGCGCCAGGCCTGGGCGGTCGGGCAGATGCACCTCGCCGCCCGCGCGTCGGCGAAGCTGGGCCTCTCCGCGCACGCGACCTTCTCCGGCGCGCTGGCCTGGCCCTATTTGTATCCCTGGCCGCAACGCCCGGCCGGGTTGATCGAGGCGGCGTTCGACGAGCTGGCGAAGCGATGGACCCCCATCCTGGACGCCTTCGACGCGGCGGGTGTCGATGTCGCCTACGAGATCCACCCCAGCGAGGACCTGCACGACGGCGCGACGTTCGAGATGTTCCTCGACCGGGTGCGCGGCCACCCGCGCTGCAGCATCCTCTACGATCCCAGCCACCTCCTGCTGCAGCAGCTCGACTACCTCGCCTTCATCGACCTCTATCACGAGCGCATCCGCCTGTTCCACGCGAAGGACGCCGAGTTCCGGCCGAGCGGGCGGCAGGGCGTCTATTCCGGCTATCAGCCCTGGGCGGAGCGCGCCGGGCGGTTTCGCTCGCTGGGCGACGGGCAGGTCGATTTCGGCGCGATCTTCAGCAAGCTGTCGCAACACGGCTTCGACGGCTGGGCGGTGCTGGAGTGGGAATGCTGCCTCAAGGACAGCGAGCAGGGGGCGGCGGAGGGGGCCGCGTTCATCCGCCGCCACATCATCAACGTCGCCGCCCGCGCCTTCGACGACTTCGCCGCGAGCGGGGTGGACATCGCGGCCAACCGCAAGATGCTGGGGCTGGCGTAGCATGGCCGGGGCGCCGCGCCGCATCCGCCTCGGCATGGTCGGCGGCGGAGAGGGCGCGTTCATCGGCGCCGTGCACCGCATCGCCG
>CAHJXG010000297.1 GCA_903644035.1 Rhodospirillales bacterium | reverse complement strand
TCCTGTCTCTGGTTTGAGGTCGTCTTCCGCGCACATGATCGGCTCGGTTCGAAGCGGTCCTGGAATTGGAAATTCGGTGTGAGATTACCGCGTAGAAACTTGCTCGCCGGCGCAGTTGGCGGCGTGCTGACGGCCGGGCGACGGGCGGCGGCTGCCAACCCGGCCAGCCGGCCGGTCAAAGGCGGGACGCTGACCTGGGGCGTCGAGACCGAGCCGAATACGCTCAATCCGCATCTCAATTCCCAGGCGAAGGCGAAGTTGATCCTTCGCAATGCGTATGAGTCGCTGCTCGCGCGGAGCCCGGACGGTGGTTACGTGCCGTGGCTCGCGAGCGGCTACGAGGTGTCTGCGGATGGCCGGACCCATTGCTTCACCCTGCGTGATGACGTCACGTTCAGCGACGGGGAACGGTTGGACGCCGACGCGGTCGCGCTCAATTTCACCAGCCTGAAGGACCCCGCTTATTCGGGCAGCATCAGCGCCGGGCTGGTGTCCCATGTCGCGGATGCCCGGGCATTGGACGCGCGCACGGTCGTGCTCACGCTCGACAGCGTCTACTCGCCGTTCCTTGCCGGCGCCGCAGGCCTTGTGATCATCTCCCCCCGGTCGTTCGGCTCCAGCCAGCTCAAATCGGGCGGCAAGGCGGTTGCGGGCACCGGGCCCTTCGTGCTGGACCGCTATGCCCGTGGGCAGGACATCCGGTTCGTCCGCAACCCCGCCTATAATTGGGCGCCATCGACAGCCGGGCACCAGGGGCCGGCTTATCTCGATGAGGTCACCTACCGCTTCCTGCCGGAATCGTCCGTCCGCACCGGGGCACTGAGTTCGGGTGAGGTCGACGTTATCGAGGGCATTTCGGGCGAGGATGCCGCGCTGTTCAGGGACGACGCCGGGTTCACCTATCAGAGCGCGCTGAACACCGGCACGCCGCTGACGCTGTTCCTCAATGTGGAACAGGGGCCGACGCAGGATGTGCGGGTGCGCCGGGCGGTGCAGGCCGCGATCGACATCGATGGCATCGTGCGCTCCATCTACCGCGGCGCCCGCACGCGGGCCTGGGGCGTGCTGAGCCCAGCCGACCGCGATTTCTACGATCCGTCCATCGAGCATGCCTACGGCTTCGACCCCAGGCGCGCGAATGGGCTGCTGGATCAGGCAGGATGGACCGCGCGCGATGCGCAAGGGTTCCGCATCAAGGATGGCAACCGCTTGTCCATCGAGGTGGTGCAGGCGCAGGTGACGATGCGCGACCAGCGGGACCTGCTGATCCAGGCAGCCCAGGCCCAGGCCCGGCAGAATGCCGGCATCGCCCTGGTCCCGGTCCTGGCCGATAGCGGCACCTATACCGACCGGCAGAACACCGGCCGCTACGGCGCCATCCCGAACTCCACCACGGAACAGGAGGACGGGCTCACGCTGTATTTCCACTATTTGCCGCGCAAGCTGGGCGGCTCGATCAACTACAGCCGCACCGCGGCGCCCGAGGTGCTGGCCTGGCTGGACGGCGCGGCCTCGACGCTCGATCGGCAGAAACGCTTCGACCACTATGCCGCCCTGCAACGGTTCGCGGTACTGGACCAGGCATATGGCGTGCCGCTCTATGTGCCGGAAGACCAGATCGCCGCCTCTGCCAAGGTGCACGGTGTCGGCTTCCGCTCGTTCAAGCGCATGCCCGAGAACGCCTATGACGTTTGGATGGAGCAGACATGATCACCCGGCGCACACTGGCCGGGCTGGCCTTGGCTCTCGCCTTCCCGCATGGCAGCCCGCACGCCTGGGCCCAGACGGCGCAACCGCGCGCGGGTGGCAAGCTCGTTTGGGCGGTGGAGACCGAACCCACGACGCTCAACCCGCAGCTCAATGGCCAGGACAAGACCAAGCTCTATCTGCGCAACGTCTACGAATCGCTGCTCGCGCGGACGGCCGATGGTGGGTACGTGCCGTGGCTCGCGACCAGCCACCAGGTTTCGGGCGACGGCACGGCCTATACGTTCACGCTGCGGGACGACGTCACGTTTAGCGACGGGCGCAGGCTGGACGCCGATGCCGTCGTGCTGAACTTCACCCGGTTGAAGGACCCGGCCTATTCCGGCGGCATCAGCGTGGGCCCGGTGGCGCGGCTGGCGCAGGCCAGGGCGCTCGATGCCCATACCGTCGAGTTCAAGCTCGACCGCCTCTATGCGCCGTTCCTCGACTTCGCGGCCAGCCTCGAGATCCTCTCGCCCGGGGCGTATGGCTCACCCCAGCTGAAGTCGGGCGGCCCCGACATCGCCGGCACCGGTCCGTTCATCCTCGTCCGCTACGCCCGCGGCCAGGAGATCCGGTTCGTCCGCAACCCTGCCTACCGATGGGTGCCGGCAACGGCTGGGCACCAGGGACCAGCCTATCTGGAGGAGGTCACCTACCGCTTCCTGCCGGAGTCATCGGTCCGCACAGGGGCGCTCACCTCGGGCCAGGTGGACGTGATCGAGGGGGTGTCCGGCAACGACGCCGGGTTGTTCAAGGGCAGCACGCAGTTCAGCTACGCCACCGCGCTGAACACCGGCACGCCCTATTCATTGTTTTGGAACACGACGTATGGCCCGACGCAGGAGCCGGCTGTTCGGCGCGCGCTCAATGCCGCAATCGACGTCGATGCCGTGCTGAAGGCGGTCTATCGCGGGCAGCGCACCCGCGCCTGGGGCATCACATCGCCGATCGATCCGCAATTCTACGACAGGAGCATCGAGGGCAGCATAGCGTTCGACCCGCAGCGGGCGAACCGGCTGCTGGACGAGGCGGGCTGGGCGGCGCGCGACGCGGCCGGGTTCCGGACCAAGGACGGCAAGCGGCTTTCGGTCGAAGTGGTGCAAGCCCAGGCGACGGTGCGTGACCAGCGCGACGTGCTGTTGCAGGCGCTTCAGGCGCAGGCGCGGCAGAATGCGGGCATCGACCTGACGATCGCGTATGTGGACACGGGCACCTATGCGGACCGCCGCGCGTCCGGGCGGTTCGGCGCGATCGCCAACTCCAACACACCGACCGACGCGATCGACATCGAGAACCACTACCTCCCGCTCGATCGCGGCGGCGCGCTGAACTACAGCCGGGCTGCCGCGCCGGAACTGCTGGCCTGGTTGCAGGAGGCGGCCGGCACGCTGGACCCGAAGGCCCGGTTCGACCTCTATGCCCGTCTGCAACGCTTCGCGATCACGGACCAGGCTTACGCGCTGCCGCTGTATGAGCCGGAGGACCAGGTGGCCGCGTCCACTGCCGTGCACGGCATCGGCTTCCGCCCGTTCAAGCAATTGCCAGAAAGCGCCCACGATATCTGGATCGAGCCGCGCACATGAGCGACGCAGCACTTCTGGAGCCAGCAATTGCTGCCCCCGCCCGGCACGGGCGCATGCTTCGGCAGGTCGCTGGACGGGTCGCGTCCGGCCTCGTGGTGCTGTGGGCGGCAGTGACGCTGGGGTTCGTCAGCCTGCAACTCGCACCGGGCGACATCGTCAGCCTGCTGATCGGCGAGCAACCGCGCACCCCGGCGGTGGAGGCGGCGATCCGCGCCGAATGGGGGTTGGGCGACCCGGTGGCGGTCCAATACCTGCGCTACCTCTGGCGCGTCCTGCATGGCGACTTCGGCCGGTCCTACATCTTGCAGACCGACGTTTCGGGCCTGATCGCTTCGCAGATCTGGCCCACGGCGAAGCTGACCGCGGCGGCCCTAGGCGTCGCGATCGTGTTTGCCGTCCTCAGTGCGGTGACGACGGCGGGGCGGTCTTGGGCGCGCCGGGTCGCCGGCAGCGTCGAGCTCGTCCTGGCCTCGACACCGTCCTTTTGGCTCGGGATCGTTTTGCTGTTCGTGTTCTCGTTTACGTTGAAGCTGCTGCCGGTCGCGGGCGACCGCACGCTCTCGGCGCTCGTACTGCCGGCGCTGTCGCTGGGGCTGGCGCTGGGCGCGGTGGTGGGCCAGGTGCTGCGCGAAGGGCTGGAACGGGCGCTGGAGGAGCCGTTCGCGCTGACCGTGCGGAGTTGGGGCACGACGGGGCTGGTATTGCGGGTGCGCCACGGGCTCCGGCACGCGGCGCTGCCGGCCGTGACATTGACCGGCTGGCTGGTCGGGCACTTGCTGTCGGGCGCCGTGATTACGGAGCAGGTGTTCGGCCGCCCGGGCCTGGGCCGCGTCACGGTGGAGGCGGTGCTGGGGCAGGACTTGCCGGTCGTGCTCGCGGTCGCGATCCTGTCCGCCGCCGTGTTCGTCGTGACGAGCACGGCCGTCGACATCCTCTCCCTTCTGCTCGACCCGCGGCTGCGGCGGGACCGGTCGTGAGCGTGACCCTCGCCTTGCCCGCACGGGCCAGACAGCGGCGGACGCCATTCCCCCACGCCGCGGCGCTGTTCCTGCTGGTCGTCGCGATCGGCACGGCCTGGCCGCAGGTGCTCACGGCCTACGACCCGATCGCCGCCGACCCGCTGCAGGCGCAGCTTCCGCCGTCCGCCGTGCACTGGTTCGGGACGGACCAGCTTGGCCGCGACGTGTTCGCGCGCGTGGTGTACGGAGCGCGCTACTCGATGCTGATCGGCGTCAGTGCCGTGGGCATCGCCGCCGTGTCCGGCACGCTGCTGGGCCTCGCCGCCGGGCTGCTGCGCGGCTTGGCCGACGAGACGATCTCGCGCGTCCTTGACGTCGTTTCGTCCTTTCCGGACCTGCTGCTCGTGCTGGTATTGATCTCCTTCACAGGGCCAGGGACCAGCAACCTGATCGTCGCACTGGGCGCCGCCTCGATCCCGCGGTTCGCGCGGGTCGTGCGGGCGCAGACCTTTGTCGTCGCCGGCTCCGGCTTCGTGGAGCAGGCCCGGACCTTCGGCCTCCACCGCGCGACCTTGGTCACGCGGCATATCCTGCCGCACGCGGCCGCACGGGTCCCGATCCTGGCCACGATCGGCTTGGGCAGCGCCATCATCAGCGCGGCCGGGCTCAGCTTCCTCGGCATGGGGCCGCCGCGGCCGACGCCGGAATGGGGGTCGATGCTGGCGGAGGGCCGCAACTATCTGCGGGTGGCGTGGTGGATCAGCGTCTGGCCCGGCCTGGTCATCACGCTGACCGTGCTGTCGGTCAATGCCCTGGGCCGCCGCTGGCAGGCCGCCTTCGACGGAAGGCAAGCTTGAGCATGCTGGTCGACATCCACAACCTGATCATCGGCTTTGACGGCACCGAGGTGGTGCGGGGGCTCGACCTCACCATCCAGCGTGGTGAGATCGTGGCGCTGGTCGGCGAGTCCGGCTCCGGCAAGTCGGTGACCGCCCGCAGCCTCGTTGGCCTGGCCGGGCCCGGCGCGCGCGTCACTGCGGACCGGTTCATCATCGATGGCGCCGACGTTACCCGGTTTCGGGAGCGCGACTGGCGGGCGCTGCGTGGCCGCAAGATCGGGTTCGTGCTGCAGGACGCGCTGGTCTCGCTCGATCCATTGCGCCGGATCGGGCAGCAGCTCGCGGACGCGTCGCGGGGCCGTGCCTCCCGGGCGGAAGGCGCCGCGCTGCTGGCGTCGGTCGGGATGCGCGACGCCGAGCGCCGGCTGGTGCAATACCCGCACCAGCTTTCGGGCGGGTTGCGGCAGCGCGCGCTGATCGCCACCGCCATTGCCCAGGACCCGGCGCTCGTCATCGCCGACGAACCGACCACCGCGCTGGACGCCACGGTGCAGAAGCAGATCCTGGACCTGCTGCGGCAGCGCCGTCGGGCCGGGCAGACGCTGCTGTTGATCAGCCACGACCTTGCCATCGTCGCCGACCTGGCGGACCGCGTGCTGGTCATGCGCGACGGCGAGGTGGTGGAGCACGGGCCCACCGCGCATATCCTCTCCGCGCCCGCGCACCCCTACACGCGGCGCCTGCTGGATGCGATTCCGTCCCCCCGGTCGCGCGGCACCCAGCTCACTACAGGCCAAAGGCTGCTGCCCAAGCGGATCGATCCCCTACACGTTGTGCTCGAGGCCCGGCACCTGGTGAAGCGCTACGGGCGCGACCAAGTGGCGGCGGTCGACGACGTCTCGTTCACGCTGGCAGCCGGGGAGGCGCTGGGCATCGTGGGCGAGTCCGGATCGGGCAAGACGACCGTCGCCCGCATCGTGCTCGGCCTAGTGGAGCCGGATGACGGCCGGGTGGAGCTGGCCGGGCAACCCTGGAGCGCGCTGTCCGAGCCGGAACGCCGCCTGCATCGCGCCGGGATCCAGTTCATCGCGCAGGATGCGCTAAGTTCGTTTGATCCGCGCTACGACGTCGGCCGCATCGTCGGCGAGACCCTGGATGCCGTCGGCGTGTTCGGGGCAGCGCGCCGGCGGCGGGTGCTCGAGGTGCTCGACGCCGTCCGCCTCGGCCCTTCCTTCCTGGACCGGCATCCGCGCGAGCTGTCAGGCGGCCAGCGTCAGCGCGTCGCCATTGCCCGCGCCTTCGCGCCGCGCCCCCGCCTGCTGGTGGCGGACGAGCCCGTCAGCGCCTTGGACGTGTCGATCCAGGCGCAAATCCTGGACTTGCTGGCCGAGTTGCAGGCGACGTCCGGCACGTCCCTGCTGTTCATCTCCCACGATCTGGGCGTCGTGCAGCATTTGACCGACCGCGTGCTGGTGATGAAGGAGGGCCGGGTCGTCGAGTCTGGCGAGGTCGGTTCGGTCCTTGCCCGGCCGCGCCACCCCTACACCCAGGCGTTGCTGGAGGCTCTGCCCAGCCTGCCGGCGCGCGTGCGTCAGCCGGACCCGGTTCTCGAGCGGAGTGCATCATGAGACGCCTCAAGACCCTGGTCGGCGCCGGCAGCTTCGCCTACGCAGCCAATGACCGCGGTCACGTCGTAGGCCCGCAACGCGCTGCCGCGCTTGCCCGGCAGGCCGAGGCCGCGGGGATCACTGGCCTGTTCACCGCCGACCTGCTCCAGACCGACCCGGACGGGATCGGCGGCACGACCGGTTCGCAGGAGCCGATCGTCACCCTTGCCGCGCTCAGCCAGGTCACCTCCCGCATCGGGCTGGTGGCGACGGTGTCCACTACTTTCACCGACCCCTACACCCTTGCCCGGCTGATTGGCACGCTCGACCATGTCAGCGGCGGCCGCGCGGCGTGGAATGCAGTCACCTCCTCGGTGGGTGAGGAGAATTTCGGCGGCGAGTTGCCCAGCCCTGCCGCGCGATACGACCGGGCGGCGGAGTTCATCGCGGTGATGAACGCGCTGTTCGATGCCAACGGGCGCGACGCGGTGCAGCGGGGCTTGTCCGGCGCGGTCAAGGTCGACTTCCGAAAGCTGCGCCCGATCGGCCATCGCGGGCGGCACTTCCAGGTGCAGGGGCCGTTGAACGTGGTGCCGCCGCCGCAGGGGCGGCCGGTGCAGTTCCAGGCCGGGCAGTCCGAGCAGGGCGTGACTCTCGGGGCGCGCTATGCGGAGGTCGTCTACACGTCGCAACCTTCGCTTGAGGGCGCCATCGCCTTCGTGCGGGAGCTGCGTCGCCAAGCGCGGGCCTTCGGGCGTGACCCGTCCTTGCCCCGCATCATGAACTCGTTCCATTCGGTGATCGGCGAGTCGGACGCGGACGTCGCGCGGCGCGTGGCGGAGAAGCACGCCCGCATCGACGAGCGGACGGGGCGCCTCAAGCTCGCCGACATGTTGGGCGGCGGCCTGGACCTTTCGGACCTGCCGCTCGACCGGCCGCTGCCCGAGCGCCTGCTGCCCGACGTGCAGGATTTACGGCGCCGCCGCGGCCGAGCCGAGATCTTCCGCACCTACGCGCTGCAGGGCCTGACGGTGCGCCAGCTGATCATCCGTGCCGAGGAGACGGGGCACTGGTCCGTGGCCGGCACCCCGGAACGCCTCGCGGATGCGATCGAGGAGCGGTTCCGCGTCGGGGCCGTCGACGTGCTCTCGCTGCACGGGCTCGGCAATCCCGACCAGGAGGACCTGCTGCTGAACGGCCTGCTGCCGGAGCTGCGGCGCCGCGCCCTGATTGACGACGACTACCTGGGCGACAGCTTCCGCACGAACTTGGAGCTGCCCCCGCTCACGCCCTGGCAGCAGGACGCCGAACGCGCCCCCGAACACGCACGTCTGCTCTCGTGAAAGGAGACATCCGTTGAGCTACCGTCTCAGCATTCTCGACAAGAGCCCGGTCGCGCCGGGCGCCACGGGCGAGGCACTGGAAACCAGCCTCGCTTATGCCGCCTTGGCCGACCGGCTCGGCTATCACCGGTTCTGGCTGGCCGAGCACCATGGCAGCGCGCTGATGGCCAGCACAGCGCCGGAGATCCTCGCGGCGCACCTGCTGGCGCGCACGCGGCAGATCAGGATCGGCACGGGGGGCGTGCTGCTGCAGCACTACAGCCCCTACAAGGTGGCGGAGGTGTTCGGCGTGCTGAGCACGCTGGCGCCGGGCCGGGTCGACCTGGGGATCGGCAGGGCCCCGGGCGGCCTGCCGCTCGGCACCAAGGCGCTGCAGGCGGAGTTCGCAGCCGAGCGTATTCCGCTCGCCGACAAGCTCCGCGACCTCGACCTGTTCCTCAAGGGCCCGGCGCCGGAGGGCCACGCGCTCGCGGGCGCCAGCATCAACCCGCTGCCGAAGGTGCTGCCGGAGCGCTTCCTGCTCGGCTCCAGCGAAGACAGCGCCGCGACGGCCGCTGGCCTCGGATGGGGTTTTGTCCATGCCGGCCACCAGAACGGGGATCCCGCGTCGATCGACCGCAGCATCGCGGCCTATGGCGATGCCGGGCTGGCTGCCTTTGGCGAAGCGGGCCCGCGGCCGATCCTCGCCGTGGTCGTGTTCGCCGCAGCCACGAAGGAGGAGGCGGCCGCGGTGGTCGATCGCCGCTCGTTCCACGCGCAGTTTCCGAACGGCACCGCGGTCAATGTCGGCAGCCTGGCCGCGGTCGAGGAGTTCTCCCGGCAGCTCGGGACGCCACCGGTCAAGGTGGAGGAACGTCAGGTCCAGGTCGTGTCCGGAACCCCGGACGACGTGCATCGCACGCTGCATCAGCTGGCCCGGCGGCACGGGGTGGAGGAGTTCATCCTCGACAGCCCCGTCGCGGATCGCCAGACGCGCCTGCGCTCCATCGAACTGATCGCCACCGCTGGCCACCGCGCCGCCGCGTGAAGGAGTTGAGCACGATGACGGAAACCATCCTCCATGTGCCCCTGGCCTCGCGGCTGGCCCAGACCGTGCTGGACGGGCTAGAGGTCGAATACGGCCGCCGCTACGGCACCACGCGGCCCGGCGGCGGCCGTGGCGACATCGACCGCTACCCGGCTGGGCTGTTCGTGCCGCCGCTGGGCGACTTCATCGTCTTCGTGGAGGATGGGGCGCCGATCGCGGGCGGCGCCTTCATGAGCCATGACGACGAGACCGTGGAGATCAAGCGCGTCTGGACCGAGCCCGGGCGGCGGCGCCAGGGGCTGGCCCGCCGGGTAATGGAGGTGCTGGAGCGGGAGGCGGGCGCGCTGGGCTACACCCGCGCCTACCTGACCACGGGCTTCCTGCAGCCGGAGGCGGTCAGGCTGTATCTGACGATCGGCTACCGGCCGCTGTTCGACGTGGATGCCGACCCCGCTCTCTATAAGTCGTTGGGGTTCGAGAAGCATATCGGGCGAAAGGCGGGGCTGCCCGGCCGGGCAGCATTGCGGAAGCCGGCCGCGTCACCGGCCGAAGCGATCGCCGAGGTGAATGCGCTGAAGGCGGCGCAGGAGACGAGGATTCTGGCCCGCCTGAGCGGGTACGTCGATGGACATGCCGACGCACATGCTGGCCGGCGTGTGCTGGCATGAGCCACGTCGCCATTGGCCTCGATACCCGCCCGGGACCGGGCTTCTTCGCCGAGCTGCCGGGCCGGATTGACTGGGCGGCCGATCTGCTGACGATTGAGGATGGGTTCGGCGAGGCCGAGGACGGCTTCGACGCCACGCTGCTCGCCAACTGGCTCGGCCCGCGCACGCGCGGCATCGGCCTGCTGGCCGGTGCGCCGTTGAACGTGCTGGAGCCGTTCCATGTGTCGACGGCAATCGCGACGCTGGACTACGTGACGCAGGGGCGTGCCGGACTATTCGTGCAGCCCCTGCGCGGTGACCTCGCGACGCGGGCGCGCCGCGCGCTCGGGCCCTTGCGCGGCTATCCGGAGGACGAGCCCGCCGCGCTGGCGCAGGATTTGGCCGAGGCGATCGAGGTCGTGCGCCTGCTGTGGGATAGCTGGGAGGATGACGCGGTCATCCGGAACCGGGACAGCCAGCGCTATATTGACGGCGCGAAGCTCCACTACATCCGGTATGAGGGGTCCCGGTTCAGCGTGCTCGGCCCGTCCATCACGCCCCGTCCGCCGCAGGGCCAGCCCGTCATCGCCACCAGCCTCCGGCCCGGGGACGACGTGGCCGCGGCGGCGCAGGCGGACGTCGTCTTCCTTCAGGCCGCCGGTGAGGACGACATCAGGGCGCTGGCCGCCAGCGTGCGCGCCCTGGGCCTGCACCCGCTGCTGTTCGCGGATGTCCTGTTCGGGTCCGACGCCCGCGGGGACCGCGTCGCCCTGCGCTGGACCGGCGAGCAGCCGGCCGCGTTGGCCCGGCGGCTCGGCTTCGCCGGGATCCGCGTCCTGC
>CAHJXG010000296.1 GCA_903644035.1 Rhodospirillales bacterium | reverse complement strand
AGGCTGGACCAGGGGAACAGCAGGGTGAAGCGCCGGACGCCCATGGCGCGGATGTGCAGCAGCTTGGGCAGCACCTCGACGAGCATATGGCCGTAGTTGTAGTAGACGTCCTTGAAGATGTGGAACGTCGGCAGCGCGCCGGCCGGGCAGCGATGCACCTCGCCGCGCAGGATCTGCTGGCCGACCTCGGTGATCACCGGCCGGTTCACCGCGCTGTCCTCGAAGTTGAACGTGTCGGCCAGCGCCTGGTCCGGATACAGGATCAGGTAGTGCCCGTGCACGACATGCGCGTCGCGAAGCCGGATCACGTACTCGTCCGGGCAGTCGACGGCGGTGCGCTGCAGCTCCTGGGGAAGCCAGGACAGCAGGCGCGGGTCGCGGGTCCAGTAGTTGAACAGCCGCGGCGGTCCCTGCGCGGCGTAGGAGCGGTCCGGGATCACCAGCTCGACCTGGTGCGGCACGTCGGCGCGCCCGTGCAGCCGCAGCGGGGGCGCCAGGCTCACATCCACTCGAACGCGAACATCTCGTAGCCGAACAGCGAGGGCGCGAAGGCCAGCCGCTGGTTGTGCGCGTAGGCTGCCCGGGACTTGGCGACGTAGGGCGGCGCGGCCGGGTCGTGCAGCAGGCCGTGGACGTAGGCCAGGAGGGTCGCGTGCGTCTCCCAGTGGCATAGGAACAGCTTGTTGCCGGCCCAGGCGAAGGGTGCCAGCACGGTGCGGGGATGGGCGCCGAAGTAGCGGCACAGACCCTCCATCACCCCCGGCGTCTGCGGGTTAAACACGTCGTCGGCTGCGATGATCGTGTGCTCCGTGACCAGCTGCCCGACCATCGCCAGGTCCGCCTGCACGTCCGCCGCCAGGTGCCCGGCGTCCACGCTGATGAAGCTGTAGCCGCCGGGACTAAGGCCGCGCAGCGTGCGGAGGTCTACGTCCGCGGTGAAGGCGACGAGCAGCGTCGGCGGCTCCCCGCCGGGCGCCAGCGCCGCGACCGTCGCCAGCGCCACGTCCCGCGCATAGTCCCGGTCCGCCTGCGGGATCTGCTCGCCGACGCGCGAGGTGAAGGCGTCGACGCCGACGACGGGCGCGCCCGTGCCCTGGGCCAGGCTCGCCAGCAGGCTGAGATACCGCCCCTTGAACACGCCGAGTTCCAGCACGCCGGTCACCGCCTGCATCGGGCGCTGCCACTGGAACAGCCGGCTGGTGAGGTCGGCCGCCTCGTCGGCCATCCAGCCCTCGATCCCGCGGAACGCGTCGAGGTCGAGCGGCGGGACGGCCACAGGCGTCGGCGGTGCCGCCTTGTGCCGCGCAACCAGGCAGGCGAACAGCGGCTCCGCCTCCCCGGTCCGCTCGGCCTCCCGTTCAAGCCGCATGATCCCGTCGATCAGCGCGTTGTCGCCGTCGTCGTCGGGATCGAAGTTGTGGGCGATGTCGAGCAGCACCTCGAACGACAGGCTCATGCCCATCGGCACGACCTCCACGTCGAAGAACCGGCGCATGACGGGGATGATCTCGGCCGACCGGGCGGCCTCGCTCGGGTCGTGCCGCAGATAGAGTTCGACGGGACGGCGCTCGATCACGTGTTTGAGCATGCCGAAGCGGTCAAGCCGCTTCGCCTCCGGCAGCGTGGCCAGCGCCGCGTTCATGGCCGCGAGGTGCGCGTCCGCGTACTGCATGCGGGACGGGCCGATGTAGTCGCTGGCGAACAGCACGCCGCCGGGCTGAAGGGTCTCGGCGGCCTGGGCGAACAGATGCTCCAGGTTCTCGATGTGATGGAGCGCATGGCTCGCATAGACGAAATCATACTGGCTGCGCGACATCACCCAGCGGTTGCCGTCCACCAGGTGGAACCGCAGCGTCGGCAGCCCC
This sequence comes from Rhodospirillales bacterium, assembly GCA_903644035.1. GTDB lineage: Bacteria > Pseudomonadota > Alphaproteobacteria > Acetobacterales > Acetobacteraceae > CAHJXG01. Next base: position 6,949 of record CAHJXG010000296.1, on the reverse strand, counting down.
AGGTCGCGCACCCGGGCCTGCGCCGCGGCGATGGCGCCCTCGGCGATGTCGAAGGCGTCGATGCGCTCACAGGTGCCGGCCTCAATCAGCCCGAAGGCGAGGTCGCCGCCGCCGCAACCGATCTCCAGCGCATGACGGGCCGGCCCCGCCATGCGCGCGCGCATCCAGGAAAACGGGTCAAGGCCGCCCAGGTAGGTGTCATACAGCCCGGCTCGCAGCCGCGGATGGTCGATCGCGTACATCCACGCCGCGCGGCCCGGCGCCTGACGCTCCTCCAGGCAGGCGGTCCAGAACTCGGACGTCTTGACGGTGTCGGCCGGCATGAGGCGAGGATCGCATCACACGCGTCGGTTGTCATCCATGGATTTACTCGCCTCCATCAGTTATTTGCCGACGTTCCACTCCGGCTCCTGCACGGCGACCGCGGGCGGGAACACCGTGTGGAACACGCTGCCCTTGACCTGCTGGATCACCGGCGTCGCGTCCTGGTTCTGCCCGGCCTCGTCGAAGCGCACGCCCTTCCACGGCATGATCGTCTGCTCGCCCGGCACGTTGGCCGCCATCAGCGCACGGCGGATGTCGTCGGGCTTCGCCGAGCCCGCCCGGTTGATCGCGTCCGCCAGGACCTGCACGGCGAGGATCTGGCGCGAGGTGTTGTCATTCAGGTCCTTGTTCGCCCGCGCCCGGAACAGCACCATCACCGGCGCGATGGCCGGGCGGGACGACACGGCGTCGCCGGCGAAGCTCGACCGGCTGAAGATTCCGTCCGCCAGCGGCCCGGCGGCGGTCAGGAACGCCTGCTCCTGGAACCCCGCCGCCTGCGCCATGACTGCGCGCGGCTTGTAGCCAAGCTCGGACAGGCTGCGCATCACCAGGATGGCGTCCGACGTGTAGCTGGACGGCATCAGCACGTCGGCGTCCGCCGCGCGGAGGCGCTGCGCCTCCGCCGACAGCGAGGGCGAGTTCGCGCGATACTTGATGTCGGCCGCGACCGTCATCTTGGCCGCGGTGGCCAGCCTGCGCTGCACGGCGCTGCTGTCCGCGCCGAAGATGCTGTCCTCGTAGAACAGCGCGACGGACTTCACGGGGCGCCCGGTCTTCTGGCCGACCTCGGCGAAGAAGTCGAACATCGCCTGGGTGAACATCTCGTCGTGCGGGCTGGTGCGGAAGAACCACTTGAGGCCGCGCTTGTGCAGGCTGGGCGAGGAATTGTCCATCGACAGGTATGGCACCTCGTAGCGCTCCGCCACCTGGCTGATGGTCGCGGCGGTGGCGCTGGTGTAGCTGCCGACCAGCGCCACGACGTGATCCTGGGTGATCAGCCGCTCGGCCTCCGCCCGGGCTTTCTGCGGGTCGTTCTGGTGGTCGGCATAGACGACCCGCAGCTTGGCGCCGCCCAGGCGGTCCAGCCCGCCGCCCCCGCCCATCAGCATCGGCAGCGGCTCGTGCGCGCCGTTCACGATGTCCAGCATCGTATCGATGGCGGCGCGGGCATCCGCGCCGATCTGCGCCGCGTTGCCGGTCAGCGGGTAGATCGCCCCGATCACGACATCCTCCGCGGCGCGGGCGGGCGGCGCGGCCCACAGCAGCATGGCAACAACGGCGACAACAAACCTCATGCTCACCCCTTCCGGATCACGCGCCGGGAGTGAAGCACGCGCCGCGCCGTCATGCACTACGGGATGGATACGAAGGGACTGCTGGGGCGAACGACGGGTCTCGAACCCGCGACATCCAAGACCACAACCTGGCGCTCTACCAACTGAGCTACGTCCGCCACAGCAGGCGCGCGGTTTACGGCGTTCAGCCCGTTGCCGTCAACCGGGCTGTGCCGCCCTGTCCCTGAAAATGCCGCGCGAGGCGCGCCACCGCCTCGTCCAGCAGCGCATCCTGCTTGCAGAAGGCGAAGCGGGCGTAGTGGCCGGGCGCCTGACCCTCGTAGAACGCGGACACCGGGATCGCCGTGACGCCTGCCTGCTCGGTGATGTGCCGGCAGAACGCCACGTCGTCGCCGGCGAAGCCCAGGCGGCTGAAGTCCGCGGTCACGAAATAGCTGCCCATCGCCGGCAGAACGGTGAAGCCGACGCCGGCAAGGCCCGCCGACAGCCGGTCCCGCTTCGCCGCCAGCGCCGAGCCCAGCCCGGCGAAATACGCATCGTCCAGCGCCAGCCCCACCGCCACGGCGCGCTGCAGGTTGGGCGGCGTGGTGAAGGTCAGGTTCTGGTGCGCCTTGGCGACGATGGCGCACAGCGCGGCCGGGCCGGTGACGTAGCCGACCTTCCATCCCGTCAGGCTGAACGTCTTGCCGGCACTGCCGATCCGCAGGCAGTGGTCGCGCAGGCCCGGCAGCGTCATCAGCGGGATGTGCCGCCAGCCGTCATAGGTCAGGTGCTCATACACCTCGTCGCACACGGCGTAGGCGTCGTGCTTGACGAGCAGGTCGGCGATGAAGGCGAGTTCGGCGGCCGTGAACACCTTGCCGGTGGGGTTCATCGGCGTGTTGAGCAGGATCGCCTTGGTCTTGGGGCCGAAGGCAGCCGCCAGCTCGGCGCGCGGCAGCTCCCATTTCGGCGGCATGAGGCGCACGAGGCGGGGCACGGCGCCGAGCAGGCGGACGACGGGCAGATAGGTGTCGTATAGCGGCTCGATCAGCACGACCTCGTCGCCGGGGTTGAGCAGGGCCATGAGGCTGGCGGTGATCGCCTCCGTGGCGCCGGAGGTGACGACGACCTCGGCGGCCGGGTCGATGTCGAGGCCGTAGAACCGTTGGTTGGCGCGGGCGACCGCCTCCCGCAGCTCCGGCACGCCGGTCAGCGGGGGGTATTGGTTGCGCCCGTCCCTGAGCGCGTCGGCCGCGGCCTGGATGATCTCCGAGGGTCCGTCGGTGTCCGGGAAGCCCTGGCCGAGGTTGATCGCCCGGTGCTGCGCGGCGAGGGCGGACATGACGGTGAACACCGTGGTTCCCACGGCGGACAGCATCTGGTTGGCGGGCTTCAACGGTCGGGCCTCCGGATCAGGACGAGACCTCAAGTATGGGTCCAACCGGCCGCCGCTTCAACTTGCCTACAGGTTGGGCAGCCATGCCGTGCGCTGCCTGCTTCCGGCGCCATCGCCTGCCGGGGTGCCGCGGATTGCCGGCTGGCACGCCGCGTGCAAACCTCGCTAGCCGTCCCCCCGCCGGACGGCCACGCAGCAAGGGAGGACGCAGGGCTTACCGCCCGGCGCGGCACGCATGAAGAAGATCGAAGCGGTGATCAAGCCCTTCAAGCTCGACGAAGTGAAGGAGGCGCTGCACGAGGTGGGGCTGCAAGGGATCACGGTGGTGGAAGCCAAGGGCTTCGGCCGGCAGAAGGGCCATACGGAGCTGTATCGCGGCGCCGAGTACGTCGTGGACTTCCTTCCCAAGGTGAAGATCGAGGTCGTCTGCGAGGACGCGGTGGTGGAGCGCGCCGTCGAGGCCATCGTTACCGCCGCGCGCACCGGCCGGATCGGCGACGGCAAGATTTTCGTGAGCCAGGTCGACGAGGTCATCCGCATCCGCACCGGCGAGCGCGGCGAGGACGCGATCTAGCCCGCCGCTTCCCGCCGCTGCCTCAAGTGGCTAAACGAACGATGAAGGGCCGCGTCGGGCGGCCTGCAAACCGAGGAATAGAGAACCAGGATGGCAATGGAGCCCAACTCGCCCGAAACCGACACCGGAAGCGGCCCAGCCCCCGGCAGCATCGCCCATGTGATGGAGATGATGCGCGAGAACGCCGTGGAGTACGTGGACCTGCGGTTCACCGACCCGCGCGGCAAGTGGCAGCACACGGCGCAGCACGTCTCGACCATCGACGAGGATGCGTTCCGCGACGGCATCATGTTCGACGGCAGCTCGATCGCCGGCTGGAAGGCGATCAACGAGAGCGACATGATCCTCATGCCCGACCCGGCCACGGCGGTCATGGACCCTTTCGCCGCGAAGCCGAGCCTGATCCTGTTCTGCGACATCTTCGAGCCGAGCACCGGGCAGCCCTACGCCCGCGACCCGCGCAGCACGGCGAAGAAGGCGCAGGCCTACGTGGAGAGCAGCGGCATTGGCGACACGGTGATGGTGGGTGCCGAGGCGGAGTTCTTCATCTTCGACAGCATCCGCTTCGGCGTCGGCCCCAATTTCAGCACCGTCAATATCGACAGCGTCGAGGGACCGGGCGCCAACCTCAAGGACTACGCCGAGGGCAACATGGGCCACCGGCCCGTCGTCAAGGGCGGCTACTTCCCCGTGCCGCCCGTCGACAGCGAGAGCGACCTGCGGGCCGAGATGCTGTCCAGCATGGGCGAGATGGGCCTGCCGATCGAGAAGCACCACCACGAGGTCGCCCAGAGCCAGCACGAGCTGGGCACCAAGTTCGGCACGCTGCTGAAGATGGCCGACCAGATGCAGATCTATAAATACTGCGTCCACAACGTCGCCCACAGCTACGGCAAGACCGCGACCTTCATGCCGAAGCCGATCTACGGCGACAACGGCTCGGGCATGCACACCCACCAGAGCATCTGGAAGGACGGCAAGCCGCTGTTCGCCGGCAACGGCTATGCCGACCTGTCGGAGATGTGCCTCTACTTCATCGGCGGCATCATCAAGCACGCCAAGGCCTGCAACGCCTTCACCAACCCGAGCACCAACAGCTACAAGCGGCTGATCCCCGGGTTCGAGGCGCCGGTGCTGCTGGCCTACTCCGCCCGCAACCGCTCGGCCTCCTGCCGCATCCCCTACACGACCAACCCGAAGGCCAAGCGGGTCGAGGTGCGGTTCCCGGATGCGTCGGCCAACCCCTACCTCGCCTTCTCGGCGCTGCTGATGGCGGGGCTGGACGGGATCAAGAACAAGATCCACCCGGGCGACCCGATGGACAAGGACCTGTATGACCTGCCGCCCGAGGAGCTGAAGGGCATCCCCACCGTGTGCGGCAGCCTGCGCGAGGCGTTGGGCGCGCTGGAGGCGGATCACGAGTTCCTGCTGGCGGGCGACGTGTTCAGCGCCGAGCAGATCAGCAGCTACATCGAGCTGAAGTGGACCGAGGTCTACCGCTTCGAGCACACGCCGCATCCCGTCGAGTTCGAGATGTACTACTCCGTCTAGCTCTATGCGCGGGCGCACCCGGCCGGGCCGGGTGCGCCGATGCGCATGAAAGCGGCACCCCCTGCCTGATCAGGCAGCGTTCCGGTGCAGGCGGATCGGAGGCTTTTACGAAAAATCACATGTTCAGAACGGTACAGCCTGTGCAAGACACCCATCATGCAAAATAATCCCGTCCGCGGCCGCCGGGTCGCACGCCCCTCGATCAACGCCGCAGCGATGCTGCTGGCAAGCGCCGCCCTGTGCGGCACCGCGTATGCGCAGGCAAGCCCTCCCGAGCAGACCCTGATGCCAGGCAACCCCTCCGTGGCCCCGGAGGAGAAGCCCTACGTCGCCCCGGCGAACTTCAGCGAGTGGGCGAGCAGCATCAAGCTGGACTTCCAGGGCGACGCCGGAATCACCGTCAACCCGGCCGGCCCTGACAACCGCCGCAACTTCGGCCGGCTTTTCGACGACAACTCGAACCGCCCGGTGCTGAACCAGTTCCTGGTGACGCTCAGCCGCACCGTGGACCCGAAGGCGACCAGCCCGGATGTCGGGTTCAAGCTGCAGCTCATGTACGGGTCGGACGCCCGCATCGTCCACACGCTCGGGATCTTCGACCAGCTCATCCACGACCGCAACCAGCTCGACATCGTCGAGGCCAACGTCACCGTGCGGCTGCCCGGCCTGTTTGCGAATGGCCTGGACGTCAAGGCCGGCCTCTACCCGACGCCGCTCGGCGTCGAGCTGATCGACCCCAAGACCAACGCGTTCTACTCGCATTCCTACATCTTCAACTACGGCCTGCCCTACAAGCACGTCGGCGCGCTCGCGACGGCGCACGTGTCGGACCTCGTCGATCTTTATCTGGGGATCGACAGCGGCACCAACGTCGCGATCGGCTACGGGACAGGCGACAACAACAACCGCCCCGGCGGCATCGCGGGCATCGGCCTCAATATGCTGGACGGCAAGCTGACCGTGCTGGCGCTGAGCCACATAGGGCCGGAAAACTCCAAGCGGAACACGCCCTTCGCCAACAGCGCCATGCGCTACTACAACGACCTTGCCGTCGTCTGGAAGGCGACGGACAAGCTGACGCTCACCACCGAAGCCAACTACGTGCGGGAGGACGGCTTCCGGGCCGAGGCCTACGGCATCGCGCAGTATGCGTCCTATGCGCTGTCGGATACGGTGACGCTGAACGGCCGGGCGGAGATCTACCGCGACAACACCAACTTCTTCGTCTCGACCCCTGTGGCCGAGCGCGACTACGTGGCGCTGGAGCGCGGCGTGTTCAGCCGGTTCATCCTGGCGCCGAAGCCCACGACCTACACCGAGTTCACCGCCGGGCTGACCTACAAGCCGAGCTGGACGCCGCCGCAGCTCAGCACCCTGCTGATCCGGCCCGAGGTGCGCTACGACCAGACGCTCAACAACTCCCGGGTGTATAACGACAGCAAGGACCGCGGCGCCGTGACCTTGGCCGCCGACATCATCATCGGCTTCTAAGGCGGTCTCCGACCTGCGGGAAGTCGCGCTCTACCCGGCCGTCAAGCGGTTCCTGGCCGCCCGGGGCTTCGAGGCCAAGGGCGAGGTCGGCGGCTGCGACGTGGTGGGCGTGCGTGAGGGCGAGCCGCCGGTGCTGGTGATCCTGGAGATGAAGCTCGGCTTCACCCTGGAACTGGTGCTGCAAGGCGTGGACCGCCTGGCCTCGGCCGACGAGGTCTGGCTCGCGGTCCGCGCCACCAAGCGCGGCCGGGATTGCGACCGGCGCGCCCGGGCCTTGTGCCGCCTCCTCGGCTTCGGGCTGCTGGCGGCGCACCTGCCCGGCGGCGGTGTCGAGGT
>CAHJXG010000295.1 GCA_903644035.1 Rhodospirillales bacterium | reverse complement strand
GCGGCTTTCGGGGACGAAGGCGATGCCAGCCCGCTTGGCCGCCGGCGTGCCGCCGCGGAGCCGCGCCGCCTGCCCGTCCACCCGGACGGCGCCGTGGTCCAGCGGCAGCTTGCCCGACAGCGCCCGCGCCAGCTCAAGCTGGCCCGACCCCATGAAGCCGTAGATGCCCAGCACCTCGCCCCCGTGGACGGCGAGCGACACGTCCTCGAACAGCCCGAACACCGAAAGACCCTCCGCCTCCAGCACCGCGGGCGTGGCCGGACGATCCGCAAGCTGCATCTCGCCCGCGTGGCTCTCGCCCAGCCGCTCGTGCCCGGCGCCCACCATGCGCTCGATCAGCCAGGGCTTGTCCACCGCATCCGCCCGTGCGCCCTCCACCCGGCGGCCATTGCGGAACACCGTCACCTCGTCCGACACGCGCAGCACATCGTCCAGGAAATGCGAGATGAACACCGTGCTCCGCCCGGTCTCGCGCAGCCGGGCCAGGAGGGCGAACAGCCGCTCCACCTCCGGCGGCGAGAGCGCCGAGGTCGGCTCGTCCAGGATGATGATGCGGGCGCCGGACAGCAGGACGCGCGCCAGCTCCACCATCTGCTGCAGGCCGAGCGGCAGGGAGCCGACGGGCACGCGCGGGTCCACGTCGATGCCGAAGGCGTCGAGCTGCTGCTTCGCCTGCGCGCGCATCCGCCGCCACGACACGACTCCGAACCGGGTCGGCTGCGCGCCCAGCAGCACGTTCTCGGCGACCGACAGCTCGGGCACCGTCGAGAGCTCCTGGTGCACCATGCCGATGCCGGCGTCCCGCGCGTCGCGGGCGTTGCGGAAGCGGACCGCGCGGCCGTCCAGCCGCATCTCCCCCTCGTACTCCGCGTGCACGCCGGCGATGATCTTCATCAGCGTGCTCTTGCCCGCGCCGTTCTCGCCGACGAGGCCGTGCACCTCGCCGGCGCGCAGGCTGAAGTCCACGCCGCTCAGCGCGGCCACGCCCGCGAACCGCTTGGCGATGCCGGAAAGCTCCAGCAGGGGGCCGCCGACCAAGGCGGGCGCTCAGATCAGGAAGTGCTTTTCCATCCACGCCATGCCCGGCGCGTTCGCCTTGGTGACGACGGGACCGTCGGTGATGACGGACTTGGGAATGCCGGCCTCCCCGCCCTTCTCGCCCATCACCACGGCCGCGACGCCCGCCATGACCGCGCCGCCATGGATGCGGCAGGACGGGTTGCGCACGGTCGCCAGCATCCGCCCGTCGGCGACGGCGGCCAGGGCGGGCGGCATGGCGTCGCAGCCGCCGATCTTGATGTCGGTGCGCCCCCGCGCCTTCATGACGTTGTAGGCGGCCAGCGCCATGTCGTCGTTGTGGAAATAGGCCGCGCTGATCTTCGGATACTTGGTCAGGAGCGTGTCCCAGATGCGCGCCACCTTGGTCACATCCCAGTCGCCGGGCTGGGTGTCCAGCACCTCCACCTTGGGGAAGCGCTTCATCACCGTCTCGAACCCGCGGGCGCGGCCCTGCGCCCCGGTGTGGCCAAGGGCGCCCTGCGTCATGATGACGGTGCCCTCGCCGCCGATGGACTCCATCAGCGCCTGGGTGACGGAGGCGCCCATGAACTCGTTGTCGGGGGCCAGGAACGAATGCACGTTCACCTGGTCGAGCGGGGCGATCAGCGTGTCCATGTCGATGACCGGCACGCCCGCGTCGATCATCTTGCGCACCGGGGCGGCGAGCGTGCCGATGCCGAAGGCCTGGATGGCGACGAAGTCCCATTTCTGCGAGGCCATGTTGTCGATGGCGCCGCGCTGCCGGGTCGCGTTCAGCTCGCCGTCGAACCAGGTCACATCGACGTTGAAAAGCTTGCCCCAATACTCGGCCGCGGCCTTGCCCTGGGCGCACCAGGTCGCCTGCAGCCCGGCGTTGGAGAACGCCGCCTTCAACGGCTTCTCCGACCGGCCCATCTCGGCCGCGAGCGCCGGACCCATCCCGCCCAGCATGGAGGCGCCGGCGCCGGCGGCCATCGCCGCGAGCAGCAGGGCGCGTCGGTTCGTCGGTGGAATCGCGTGGTCGTCCATGGCGTCGTCCTCCCCAGGTGCCCGGGCGATCATGCTGCCGCCGCGTATGCCCGATCAGCTTGCCCGCCTGGACAGGGACATGCAATGAACAATTCGGGCCGGGCGTCGCCGGGTCAGGCCCGGGCCACCACGCCCAGCTTCGCCCGGCGCGCAAGCTGCTGGTCCGCCAGCGCGCCGAGCAGGATCACGCCCCCCATCACCGCGAAGTTCAGCGAGGACGGGATGCCCAGGATGTTCACCAGGTTCTGCAGGATCTGCAGCAGCACGGTGCCGAGCACGATGCCGAGGATGCTGCCCTCGCCGCCGCGCAGCGAGCAGCCGCCCAGCACCGCGGCGGCGATGGCATACAGCTCGTAGAAGCTGCCGAACGCCGAGGGGGAGACCGAGTTGGTGTAGAACACCAGCAGCACCGTCGAAAGCCCGGCCAGCCCGCCGCCCAATATGTAGGCCCCGGCCACCACCAGCCCGGTGCGGATGCCGGAGTAGCGCGCCGCCTCCTCGTTCCGTCCTACGGCGAACAGGTAGCGCCCGAACACCGAGCGGTGCAGCACCACCGCCATCACCGCCGACACCGCCACCAGGATCAGGAACGGGTTCGGCACCCCGAAGCTGCGCCCCGACGCGAGCCAGGTCAGGCTGTCCAGCCCCTCCGCGTAGCCGAAGCCGATGGTCGCGTCGCCGGTGTAGTAGCGCGCAGCCCCCCGGTAGATCAGCAGGCCGCACAGGGTGACGACGAAGGGCTGCAGCTTGGCGCGCGTGACCAGCACGCCGTGCAGCGCCCCGATCAGCAGGCCGCCCAGCAGCACCAGCAGCAGGGCCAGCGGCCAGGCCACGCCGTGGTTCGCCAGCAGGTCGATGAACACGACGCCCAGCAGCGCGAAGATCGAGCCGACGGCCAGGTCGATGCCGCCGGTGATGATGATCAGGCCCTGCCCGATGCTGAACACCCCGAACAGCCCGATCAGGTTCGCCATGTTCAGCAGGTTCACCGACGACAGGAACCGCGGGTTGAGCGCCGTCGTGATCGCGCCGATCACCAGCACGAGCACGAGCAGGCCAAGCTCCTTCTTGCCCATGACTAGGAGGCCTGGCCGATGGCCAGGCGCAGCACCGCGGCCTCGCTCAGCTCGCCGCGCCCGAGGGTGCCGGCCACCCGGCCCTCATGCATCACCGCCACCCGGTCGCTCACGCCGATCACTTCCTCCATGTCGCTGCTGATCATCAGGACCGCGACGCCGCGGTCGGCGAGGCCCCGCATCAGCGCGTAGATCTCCCCCTTGGCGCCGACATCGACGCCCCGGGTCGGCTCGTCGAACACGATGGCGCGGGGTCCGAGCGACAGCCAGCGCCCCAGTACGACCTTCTGCTGGTTGCCGCCCGACAGGGTGACGGCGTGAACCGACGCGTCCGGCGCCTTGATGCGCAGCGCCGCCCGCTGCGCCTCCCCGGCGCGCGCCTCGGACGCCGCGCTGATCAGCCCCATGCGCGAATGCGCGTCGAGCGCCGGCAGCGTCACGTTCTGCGCGATCGACATGTCGAGCACGAGGCCCGAAAGCTTGCGGTCCTCCGGCACCAGGTACAGGCCCCGGGCGATGGCGTCCCGCGGCGAGCCGATCCGCACGGGCTTGCCGTCCAGGTGGATGCTGCCGCCGAGCGCCGGCTCGATGCCGAACACCGCGCGGGCCAGCGACGTGCGGCCGGACCCGACCAGCCCGGCCAGGCCCAGGATCTCGCCGGGCCGGGCGTGCAGGCTGGCGCTGCGG
>CAHJXG010000294.1 GCA_903644035.1 Rhodospirillales bacterium | reverse complement strand
ACGATGCGGATCAGGTCGCCGCGCACGGTGCAGCAGACGCAGCCGTTGTTCATCTCGAACACCTCCTCGTCGGCGTCCACGACGAGGTCGTTGTCCACGCCGAGCTCGCCGAACTCGTTGATGATGACGGCGTACTTGCGCCCGTGGTTCTCGCTCAGGATGCGGTTGAGCAGCGTGGTCTTGCCGGCGCCGAGGTAGCCGGTCAGGACGGTGACGGGGACGAGCGTGTCGGACATGGAGGCTCCTTAGGGCGGCGTCGCCGTGATATAGGCGCGGGCCTCCGCCAATCCAAAACCCAGGATGAGGAAGAACCAGCCGGACAGCGGCATGGAGCTGAAGGCGCTGGCGGACGCGATGGGCCATTCCTGGATCAGCACGGCGGCGAACAGGCCGACGCGCAGCGGGTCCGGGTCGCGCCACAGGCCGCGCCCCACGCCGCGCAGCCAGGCCAGGATCATCGCGCAGAACAGCAGCAGGCCGGGGATGCCGGACTCGGTGAACGCCTGCAGGTAGTGGTTGTGCGGGTGCTGGACGCAGATCGCGGCGCCGCCGCCGTCGCTGCCGTTCCAGCCCTGGAAGTAGCCGGGATCGCCGCACAGCCGGCGGAACGCATCGAACCCGGCGCCCGTCACCGGATGCGCCGACCCGATCGCGACCGCGCGGGCGGCGATCTGGCCATAGTGGCTGTCGGGGAAGTGCTGCATCTGGCCGGAGAACTTGGTGACCAGGCGGTTGAACGCGGGCGGCGACACCGCCGGGGCTACCGCCAGCAGCAGCCCGGCCGCCACCAGCGAGAACAGCACGACGCCGCGCAGCCGCGGCAGCAGCAGGGCCGTGACGAACAGGCCGAGGAAGGTCAGCAGCAGCGGCATCCGCTGCCCGATCAGCACCATTACCGCGACGCCCGCGAGCGTCAGCAGCACCGCCGCAAGCGGCCGCCAGCCCGCCATTCCCACCCATCGGCCGACCGTGGGCAGCAGCGCCGGGAACAGCAGCCGGGACAGGGGCGGCCCGGCGCGCGGATGCGCGTAAGGCCCCGTCAGCTCCCCGTCCGGCCCGCGCGGATAGCCATACAGGTTCCGCCCGATGGCGAATTGCAGCAGCGATTGCAGCGCGATGTAGAGCGCCGCCCAGCGCAGCAGCCGGGCCAGCCAGGCGCGGGCGGCTGCGTCGCGCAGCGTCCAGTGCTCCAGCGCGGCGACGAGTGCCAGGAAGCGGATCAGGCCCGCGGCCTGGATGGCCGACCCGGTCCCGGCCGGGACCGAGCAGACGACGAGCCAGGCCCACCAAGCCAGCGCGACCGGCACCCAGCCCTGCCGCAGCCACGCCCAGTCCCGCAGCGCCGCGCAGCGCGCCACGAACAGCAGGCCGAGCAGGATCAGCAGCGCCTCCGCAATGCCGCGCCCATGCAGCAGGAACAGCGGCAGCGCCAGCGTGAGCGCCAGCCCGGCGCGGTCCAGACTGCGGATCAAGCCGCGGCCCCTAGACCGTGCTGGCCGCCTCGTAGTGGGGCAGGCGCCAGTCCGCCGGTTCCTGGGCCGCTGCGTCGTACCAGTGGGCGACCAACGGATGGGCACGGACCGCGTCGCAATAGGCCCGCGTGTCGGCGGCGAGCGGCGGCTGGTAGCACAGCAGCCGGGCGACGACGGGGGCGAACATCGCGTCGGCCGCGTTGAGCGCCGCCCCGAACAGGAACGGGCCGCCCGCGCCGAACTCGGCCCGGGTTTCCCGCCACAGCGCCTCGATCCGCGCCACGTCCGCCAGCGACTCGGGCGTCTGCCCGGCGCCCGCAGCCGTCTTGTTCAGCACCATCGGCATCGCCACCCGCAGCGAGCGGAAGCCCGCATGCATCTCGGCGCTTACCACCCGGGCACGGGTGCGGGCGGCGCGGCCCGCGGGCCACAGCGCCGGCCCGATCTCGGCGCAATACTCGCAGATCGCCAGCGTCTCCCAGACGCGCTGCCCGCCATGCTCCAGATAGGGCACGAGGCCGCTGGGCGACACCGCCGCGACCGCCGCCGTGGGCGCCTGCCGGCTGTCGCCGAGCGGGATCACCACCTCCTCCACGTCCAAGCCGGCAAGCCGCACCGCCAACCAGCCGCGCAACGACCAGGAGGAGTAGCGGCGGGTGCCGAGATACAGGCGGCCATCGGGCATGGGATGCTCCTTTCGCGTCTCTGGTCACGTCTTGGGCAGGTTGCCACGCTTGCCCCGCGCCCGCCAAAGCGCGAACGTGGGGGCCTGGTATGCAAGCCCGCTCCCGGAAGGTGAAGCCATGAACGAGATCAGCCGGCCAAATAACCTCGACGCCTTCTGGATGCCGTTCTCGGCCAACCGGTCGTTCAAGGCGTCGCCCCGCCTGCTCGCCCGCGCCGAGGGGATGTTCTACTATACCAACGACAACCGAGAGGTGCTGGACGGCACGGCGGGGCTGTGGTGCGTGAACGCGGGCCACGGAAGGCGGGAGATCGTCGAGGCGATCCAGAAGCAGGCCGCCGTGCTGGACTTTGCGCCAACCTTCCAGATGGGCCACCCCATCGCCTTCCAGGCGGCGGCGCGCCTTGCCGAGATCCTGCCGGACGGGCTGGACCGCGTGTTCTTCACCAACTCGGGGTCGGAGAGCGCGGACACCGCGCTGAAGATCGCGCTCGCCTACCACCGAGCGCGCGGGGAGGCGCAGCGGGTGCGGCTGATCGGGCGGGAGCGCGGCTACCACGGCGTGGGCTTCGGCGGCATCTCGGTCGGCGGCATCAGCCCGAACCGCAAGCAGTTCGGCGCCATGCTGCCCTACGTGGACCACCTGCCCCACACCCATGCGCCGGAGCACAACGCCTTCACCAAGGGCGAACCGGCCTGGGGCGCGCACCTGGCCGACGCGCTGGAGGGCCTGGTCGCGCTGCACGGCGCCGACACCATCGCCGCGGTGATGGTGGAGCCGGTGGCGGGATCGACCGGCGTGCTGGTGCCGCCTGCGGGGTATCTGCGGCGGCTCCGCGAACTCTGCACGAAGCACGGCATCCTGCTGATCTTCGACGAGGTGATCACCGGGTTCGGCCGCATGGGCACCAACTTCGGCGCCGAGCGGCTCGGCGTCGTGCCGGACCTGATGACGATGGCGAAGGGCCTGACCAACGCCGCCGTGCCGATGGGAGCGGTGGCCGCGAGCGAGGCGATCTACGCAGGCGTCGTGGACGGGTCGCCCGCGGGGATCGAGCTGTTCCACGGCTACACCTATTCCGGCCATCCCCTCGCCTCCGCCGCGGCCATCGCGTCGATGGACCTGCAGCGCGCCGAGGACCTGCCCGGCCGGGCGCTGGCGATCGAGCCGTATTGGGAGCAGGCGGTACACAGCCTGCGCGGGCTGCCGAACGTGGTGGACATTCGCAACGCCGGGCTGATCGCGGGGATCGAGCTGCAGGGCCGCGCGGGCCTGCCGACGGACCGGGCGGTCCGGGTGTTCCAGCGTTGCTTCGACGCGGGTCTGCTGATCCGCACGACGGGAGACATCGTGGCACTCAGCCCGCCGCTCATCATCGAGACGCCGCATGTGGACCGGATCGTGGAAACGCTGTCGGATGCGATCCGGGCGGAGGCGGCTTGAGGGATGGGGCTGGCTGAGGCCCGCACCGTGGGTCGGACTGATGACGGTTCAGAGCGGCCGTATCCTCAAGTCACCTCCGTTTCAGCGATGCCCTCTTGCGCCCAGACCCTGGCGGTGGTCAGAAAGCGCCGCACCAACCCGGATCATCTGCCATGAGCGACATCCCCACCCCCGGCCCCACCAAAGCCGCGCGCCGCTCCGGCGCCCCGCGCCAGAAGGTTCCCCCGTTCGCGCGCTACGAGGGCACCTCGGCCTGGCGGAAGGACCGCAGGCGTGCGCGTGAATATGCCCGGTTCCGCGCCGCGGCAAAGCAGAGTGGCCAAACCCCGGGACCGTCAAACCCCTGATCCCCCCGCGGCCACCGCTTCTGCGCCTGGGCCCGCCGGATGGGGCACCCAGGCGCTGACCGCACGCGCGGCGGCACGACCCGTGCTGAACGCCGCCTGCAACAGGTAACCGCCGGTCGGCGCCTCCCAGTCCAGCATCTCGCCCGCAGCGAACACGCCGGGCAGGCGCCGCAGCATGAACCCGGCATCCAGCTCCGTCAGCGCGATCCCGCCAGCGGACGAGATGGCCCGCTCGATCGGACGGACGCCTGCAAGCCGCAACGGCAACGCCTTTACCCGTTCCGCAAGCGGCCCGCTCTCCCCAACCTCCCGCACCAGCCCGGCGGCGGCCGGCGCCAGCCCGCCCTTGCGCAGCGCGTTGGCCAGCGACTGGCC
>CAHJXG010000293.1 GCA_903644035.1 Rhodospirillales bacterium | reverse complement strand
AGGGCGCGCGGCACGACGTGCTGGCGGCGGTGTTCGCCGCCGGGGCCGACGACGACATCCTACGCCTGCTGGCCCGCACCGACGCGGTGGCGGCGTTCCTCGCCACCCCGGTCGGCGCCGACCTGCTCTCCACCAGCCGCCGCGCCGCCAACATCCTGCGCATCGAGGACAAGCGCGACGGCCCGCACGACGGCGCCATCGACCCGGCCTTGCTGTCGCAGGCCGAGGAGCGCGCCCTGGCCGCGGCCCTGGACCTCGCGGAACCCGCGGTGCGGGACAGCGTTGCCGAGGAACGCTACGCCGACGCGATGCGCGCGCTGGCCGGGCTGCGCCCGCCGCTCGATGCGTTCTTCGATCAAGTGACCGTCAACGCGCCCGACCCGGCGCTGCGCCGGAACCGTCTCCGCCTACTTGCCCGAGTGGTGGCGGCCATGGGCCGCGCCGCCGACTTCTCTCGTATCGAAGGCCTGGAAAAAGCATGACGAAATGGGTGTACAGCTTCGGCGCCGGGCACAATGAGGGCCGCGCCGACATGCGCAACCTCCTGGGCGGCAAGGGGGCGAACCTCGCGGAGATGGCCAGCATCGACCTGCCGGTGCCGCCGGGCTTCACCATCACGACGGAGCTTTGCACGGCCTATTACGACAACGGCCGCAAGTATCCGGACGACCTGAAGCAGCAGGTGCAGGACGCGCTGGGGCTGGTGGAGCAGGCGGTCGGCCTGCGGTTCGGCGATGCCGAGAAGCCGCTGCTGGTCTCGGTCCGCAGCGGCGCCCGCGTGTCGATGCCGGGCATGATGGACACCGTGCTGAACCTCGGCCTGAACGACGAGACGGTGCTGGGCCTTGAGGCCGCGTCCGGCGACCCGCGCTTCGCCTGGGATAGTTACCGCCGCTTCATCCAGATGTATGGCTCCGTCGTGCTGGGCGTGGACCATCACCGCTTCGAGGAGATCATCGAGACCGCGAAGATGGATGCGGGCGTCACCGAGGACACGGCGCTCACCCCGGACGACTGGCGGCGCGTCGTAGCCGAGTACAAGGAGATGGTGGCAGCCGAGCGCGGCGCCCCCTTCCCCATGGACCCGCATGAGCAGCTCTGGGGCGCCATCGGCGCGGTGTTCGGCAGCTGGATGAACCCGCGCGCCAACACCTACCGGCGCCTGCATGACATCCCCGCCACCTGGGGCACCGCGGTCAACGTGCAGGCGATGGTGTTCGGCAACATGGGCCACGACTGCGCCACCGGCGTCTGCTTCACCCGCGATCCCAGCACCGGCGAGAACATCTTCTACGGCGAGTTCCTGGTGAACGCTCAGGGCGAGGACGTGGTCGCCGGCATCCGCACGCCGCAGCCGCTGTCGAGCCTGCGCGCCCATCCCGGCGAGGTCAGCATGGAGCAGGCGCTGCCGGACGCCTACGCCGACCTGGTGCGGGTGCGGGAGACGCTGGAGCGTCACTACCTCGACATGCAGGACATCGAGTTCACGGTGCAGCAGAACAAGCTGTACATGCTGCAGACCCGCAGCGGCAAGCGCACCGCCGCCGCCAGCCTGCGCATCGCCGTCGAGATGGCCGAGGCCGGGCTGATCGACCGGAACGAGGCGGTGCGCCGGGTCAACCCGGCCTCGCTCGACCAGCTGCTGCACCCGACGCTCGACCCCAAGGCCAGCCGCTCGCTGTTCAGCAAGGGCCTGCCCGCCAGCCCCGGCGCCGCGTCCGGCGCCGTGGTGTTCAGCGCCGACGAGGCCGAGATGCGTGCCGCCAAGGGGGAGGCCGTCGTGCTGGTCCGCATCGAGACCAGCCCCGAGGACATCCACGGCATGCATGCCGCCCGCGGCATCCTGACCACCCGCGGCGGCATGACCAGTCACGCCGCCGTGGTCGCCCGCGGCATGGGCCGCCCTTGCGTCGCCGGCGCCGGCGGCGTCAGCGTGGACTACGGCGCGCAGACCCTCTCGGCCAACGGGCAAACCATCCGGGAGGGCGAGATCATCACCCTGGACGGCGCCACGGGCGAGGTGTTCGTGGGCGCGGTCGCGATGATCGAGCCGAGCCTGTCCGGCGACTTCGCGACGCTGATGGGCTGGGCGGACAGCGTGCGCCGCTTGGTGGTGCGCACCAACGCGGAGACGCCGCTCGACGCGGAGACCGCGCGGAAGTTCGGCGCGGAGGGCATCGGCCTGTGCCGGACCGAGCACATGTTCTTCGACCCAGAGCGCATCGGCGCCGTGCGGCAGATGATCATGTCCACGGACGAGGCCGGACGGCGCGACGCGCTCGGCCGCCTGCTGCCGTTCCAGCGGGAGGACTTCGTCAAGCTGTTCCGCATCATGGCGGGCCTGCCGGTGACGATCCGCCTGCTCGACCCGCCGCTGCACGAGTTCCTGCCGCACCAGGAAGGCGAGCTGGCGGACGTGGCGGCGGCGATCGGCATGGACATGGCTCAGGTGCGCCGCCGGGCCGCCGAGCTGTCGGAGGCCAACCCGATGCTCGGCCACCGCGGCTGCCGCCTGGGCATCAGCTATCCCGAGATCTACGAGATGCAGGCCCGCGCCATCTTCGAGGGCGCCATCGCCGCGGCGAGGGAGACCGGGCTGGCGCCGGTGCCGGAGATCATGATCCCGCTGGTGGGCAGCCGCCGCGAGCTGGAGATCACCCGCGCCCAGGTGGACGGCGTGGCGGCGGCGGTGTTCAAGGAGCAGGGGCAGACGATCGAGTACCTGGTCGGCACGATGATCGAGCTGCCGCGCGCCGCCATCGTCGCGGACAAGATCGCCGAGATCGCGGACTTCTTCAGCTTCGGCACCAACGACCTGACGCAGACGGTGTTCGGCCTGTCGCGCGACGACGCCGGACGGTTCCTGCCGGCCTACGTGGAGGCGGGGATCTTCCCCAAGGACCCCTTCGTGTCCATCGATGTGGAGGGTGTCGGCGCCATGGTGCGGATGGCGGCGGAGAAGGGGCGGACGACGAAGAACGGCCTCAAGATGGGCATCTGCGGCGAGCACGGCGGCGACCCGGCGAGCATTTCGTTTTGCGAGGAGGTCGGGCTGGATTACGTGTCGTGCAGCCCATACCGGGTGCCGGTGGCGCGGCTGGCGGCGGCGCAGGCGGCGCTCGGGGTTGGGGGAGATCGGACGGCTTAGCCGTGCGGCATAAGGCGCAAGGGAGAGCGAGGCATGGGTCAGGCCCCGCCCAGGCCAATGACCCCAGGCGAGTTCCTGGCCTGGGAGTCCAGCCAGGATCTGAAATGGGAGTTCGACGGCCTCCAGCCCGTCGCCATGACCGGCGGCACCAGGGCGTACAACGTAGTGCAAACAAGCACTCTCACGGCGTTGAGCAGCCGTCTCCGTGGCACGCCCTGCCGGGGCGAATAGCAGCGACATAAAGGTCCAAACCGGCCCGGCTACCGCTACCCCGACGCTTCCGTGAGTTGTACGCCGTTCCCGGACGGTGCCCTCGCCGTTGCCGAACCCGTTGTGATCTTCGAGGTGCTTTCAACCGGCGCGTCCAGCGATGACCGGACCACCAAGCTTGCCGAGTATCAGGCGCTGCCCTCAGTCCGGCGCTACGTCATGATCGAACAGGACCGGGTCTTCGCCACGGTGATCACCCGTATGGACACTGGGTGGGACCACGCCCTGATCGGCCAAGGCGGCACGCTCGCCATGCCGGAGATCGGCATCGAGGTTCCTATGGCGGAGCTGTACGACGGGCTGGCGCTTGCCGCAGCGCCACAGGTGGCCGCACCCACTCCATATTCCTCCGAAACCCGTTGAACTCACACCCTTGCGCGGCCCGTGCTGTCCCCCCGGTCGCGATCCTGCTGCTGATCACGGGGACGCGGATCAGCCTACGCTAAGGAACTGCCCTCTAGGAAAGTGCAACAACTTCAGCGACGCAGAAGTCATCTACCCCTCTCTCCGCCGGGCAACTCCCCTCAGATAGCCACCGATCCGCCGTCCCCATCCAAGCGACGGGGTCGCCTCAGCGGCGGGCGGCGACGGAGCCGTGTCCGTCGCCGCGTCCGACGACGCGGCGGCATTGCCCATGCGGTCGGCCGCGACGCGCTCTCCATGCAGCGCCGGCGACGCGAGCGGTCCCTCCGGCTCCAGCGCGCGGACCAGGGCAAATCGGTGCCGGGCCAAGGCAAGATCGCCATCAGGCGACAACTCGAGCATACCCAGGCAAAACAGCGCATCGCGCTGGCCGGCATCCCACGGCTGACCCGGCCGCCACGCATCGAGCGACGCGGAGTCCAAATCGTGACGAGCCTGCACCTGCCGGGCCAAGTCCGTCCGCCCGGCGTTCACCAGCCCGACGAGGCAGCGGCGGGCGATGACGACCTTGTCGGCAGGGTTCGCCTCGGTCGCGGCGGCAAGCGCCGTCAGGACATCGGCATCAGCCCGGTCGGCCAGGCTCGCCGCGAGCATCGACAGCGCGGCGCGCTCGACCCCGATGGTCGCCTGATCCTCCGCGGCCAAAGGACGCAGCGCGGCCGTGAGGTCGCGCGCAGCCCGGGCCGCGCTGCGCAGGAACGGCTCCATGTCCACCATGGGCACAGGCGGCCTGCTCCCGTTCAGCCGGTGCAGCACGCGGAGGTAAAGCAGGTTGGGCAACGTTCCCGGCACCCGGTCCCGCAATCCCGGCAACGCCAGCCCCGCGGTGACCGGCAGGGACGCCGGGTCATCCAGGTCGAAGCCGAAGCCGGCCTGGCACGCGCTGCGCAGCGTCGGCCAGATCCGCTCGGCCTCGGGCCAATCGCTGGCCGCGACGCTTTCCTGATAGGCGCGAACCTGCAGGCCCCACCACAGGAACCCGCCCGGCGTCGCCAGCCCGGCGCGCCGGGCGAGGTAAGCCCGGTAGCTCGCCCGCGGCGCGGCGTCGCTGTCCGGCAACTCGAATGCCGCATCGGACGCATAGGCGATGATCTGGTCGCCATTCGCCTCCGTCACGACGTGGCCAAAACCAACCTGTTCCAACAGCAGCCTGAGGCTGCCCTCGGTTTCCAGCACCAGGTGCGCGCCGACCGACAGGATCGGCACCAGCTCGGCCAACGGCACGTCCGGGCGCAGCCGGGCGCGGTTGGGCGTCGTGAGCGCCAACATGCCGCCCGGCGCCAACGCGCTGCGCAGCGTCTGCAGGAACGGCAACGGCGCGCCGATGTGCTCCAGGACCTCGCTCGCGAGGATCGCGTCGGCGTCGGTGCCCAGCGCCTCGTCCGGCTGAAAGTAACGGCTTTCGATGGGCAGGCCGAGCGCGTCCCGGCCCGCCGCGGCGAAGGGCGACGGGTCGATGCCCCGCCCCGTCCAACCACGCTCCGTGGTGGCGTAGTCCAGCCCGAAACCGAAGCCGCAGCCGATCTCCAGGTACTTGGCCCCCGGGTCGAACGGCAGCCGGGCGATGGTGCGGATGATCGGCCACAGGCCCGCGTTGACCTCGACGTAATGCGCGATGTTCAGGTCGCTCGACGCGTCGCGCGTGTAGTCGAAGGCACGGTCCTGCTCGGCGAAGGCGCAGCCGCAATGCGGGCAATCAAGCAGCCGCACCTGCAGCCTGCCCTGCCCCGGCAACGTCGCCTCGGCATCGAGCAGCACGGGCTTCGGGCCAGGCGCCCCGCAGTTGCGGCATACGGCCTGCACCGGCGGCGCCGAGGCCGCCGCCCACCGGATATGGACGCCATCGGCCACCTGCTCTGCACTCATCCCCGGACCCCATCCATCGGCGGGATCTGGGACCGCCGGCGTCAGCCGGTCAAGGGCAGGCTCCGCGCGCCGTCAGGCCGCGAGGTCGCGCGGCTCCTCCACCGACAGCCGCGTGCGGATCAGCTTCTCGATTCCCCGCAGATGCGCCCGCTCGCTGCTGTCGCAGAAGCTGATCGCAATGCCCGTTTGCCCAGCCCGCGCGGTGCGGCCGATGCGGTGCACATAGGCCTCCGGCACGTTCGGCAGGTCGAAGTTGACCACGTGGGTCACGCCGTCCACGTCGATGCCGCGGGCCGCGATGTCGGTCGCCACCAGCACGCCGATGCGGCCCTGCTTGAACATCTGCAGCGCGCGCTCCCGCTGCGGCTGGCTCTTGTCGCCGTGGATCGCGGCGGCGGGCTGGCCGGCGGCCTCCAGGTGCTGCGTCACGCGGTCGGCGCCGTGCTTGGTGCGGGTGAACACCAGCGTGCGGGTCATCTTGCTGCTGCGCAGGATGTCGGCGAGCAGCTGCCGCTTGCGCGACGCCTCGACGAAGATGACCTTCTGCTCGACCCGCTCCACCGTGGTGGCGACCGGGGTGACGGCGACGTGCACCGGGTTACGCAGCATCTGCCCGGCGAGCGCAGAGATTTCCTTCGGCATGGTGGCGGAGAAGAACAGCGTCTGCCGGGCCGGCGGGATCGACTGCACGATCTTGCGGATCGGCACGATGAAGCCGAGGTCGAGCATGTGGTCGGCCTCGTCCAGCACCAGCACCTCGACGCCGTTCAGCGCCACGGCGCCGTCCTGCATATGGTCCATCAGGCGGCCCGGCGTCGCCACCAGGATGTCGATGCCGCCCGCAACCGCCTTGGACTGCCGCCCCTTCGGCACGCCGCCGTACATCAGGGTCGTGCGCAGCCCGGTCTGGCGGCCATAGTCGCGGAAGCTCTCGGCGATCTGGCTGGCCAGCTCCCGCGTCGGCGACAGCACCAGCACGCGGCAGCCGCGGCGCGGCGCCGGCTTCTTGTCCACCAGCAGGCGGTGCAGGATCGGCAGCGCGAACGCCGCCGTCTTGCCGGTGCCGGTCTGCGCGATGCCCTGCAGGTCGCGGCCCAGCATGACATGCGGGATGGCCTGCGCCTGGATCGGTGTCGGCTCGGTGTAGCCTTGCGTGGTCAGCGCATTGAGGATGGGAAGCGCGAGACCAAGGTCTGCGAAGCTCGGCATGAGTGTGGTGTCTTTCGATGGCCCGTCCCAGGAGGTCGCCTTGCGCCGCGAGGGGGTGCACAGCGATCATCGGGATCGCGACCGGCGCCAGAAGTGAGATGATGCCGGTGCACAGGGACAACCCACGAAGTCACGACACGCGCGTGTCCTCATTAGTGCTGCACTGCAGCGAAGTCAAGGAAATCCGCCACTTGCGCCAACTCCCGGTTGACCCGGCCGCGCGAACTGCGGAGAAGCGGGCGATGCCGTCCTCGATCATCTTGAGCCAGCCCTATGCAGGATTGCAGGCCCAGGCTGCCGGGCTGGCAGAGGCGGCCGGCCTCGCGCCCGCGCTGC
>CAHJXG010000292.1 GCA_903644035.1 Rhodospirillales bacterium | reverse complement strand
ATCACCATCGACATCGGCGGCACATCGGCGGACATCAGCGTGATCCGCGGCGGCCAGCTCACCATCAAGAACCCGCGCGACACCCAGGTGGCGCTTCTGCCGGTGCTGGTGCCGATGCTGGACATCGACGCCATCGGCGCGGGCGGCGGCTCCATCGCCTATTTGGACGCGGGCGGGGCGTTCCGGGTGGGGCCGCGCTCCGCCGGGGCCGCGCCGGGTCCGGCCTGCTACGGGCGCGGCGGCACGGAGCCGACGGTGACGGACGCGCAGGTGGTGCTGGGCCGGCTCGACCCCGACCGCTTCCTCGGCGGCGACCTGCAGATCGACCCGGCGCTCGCGCACCACGCCGTCGCGACGCACCTCGCGGAGCCGCTGGGCCTCTCGGTCACGGAGGCGGCGCTGGGCGTGCTGCGCATCGTCAACAACACCATGGCGCTGGCGATCAACGCCAACTCGGTGGCCCGGGGCATCGACCCGCGCGGCTTCGCGCTGATGGCGTTCGGCGGCGCCGGGCCGCTGCACGGGGTGGCGCTGGGGGAGCTGATTTCGGCGCGCAACGTCATCTCGCCGCTGCACCCCGGCATCACCGCGGCTATCGGCCTCCTGGTGACGGAGCTGCAGTACGAGTACACCCGCTCCGTGCTGGTCGTGCTGAGCACGGCGGACGACGCCGCTCTGGCGCGGCTGGAGGCGGCCTTCGCCGACCTCGCCGCGGAGGGCGCCGCGCAGCTCGACAGCGACGGCATCCCCGGGGACCAGCGCAGCTATGAGCGCGTCGTGGAGTGCCGCTATGTCGGCCAGGGCTTCGAGCTGCGGGCGCAGGTGCCGGACGGGCCGCTCGACGCCGCGTGCCTGGCCGCCGTGAGCCGCAATTTCTACGGCGTGCACAAGCAGGTCTACGGCCACGCCTTCGACGACCAGGCTGTGGAGGCGGTGACGCTGCGCCTGATCGCCCGCGGCGCCACGGAGGCGTTGAGCCTGCCCGCCCTCCCCCAAGGCGGCCGGCGGAACCCGGCGGAGGCGCTGCTCACCACGCGCGACACCGTGTTCGACGACGGCCGGGCGCTGCCCACCCCGCGCTACGCCCGCGACCGGCTGCTGGCCGACGACACCGTGCAGGGACCTGCCATCGTCACCCAGCACAACAGCACCACCATCGTCCCGCCCGGCTACGTCGCCCGCGTGCTCTCGCACGGCGACATCGTGATCGCGCGCTGAGGAAGGCCCAGCCATGACCGACACCGTCGATCCCATCAGCCTCCAGGTCATCGGCGGCGCGCTGCACGCCATCGCCGAGCAGATGGGCACCGTGCTCTACCGCATGTCGTATTCCTCCATCATCCGGGAGAGCCAGGACCTGGGCGCCGGCCTGTTCGACCGCGACTTCAACACCTTGGCGGAGAGCGACTCCACGCCCATGCACATCGGCTCGCTGCCGGGCTACCTGCGCGGGATCGAGAAGTCGGTGCCGCTGGAGGACTGGAAGCCCGGCGACCTCGTGATCCACAACCACCCTTATTTCGGCGCCAGCCACTCGCCCGACATCGCCATCGTCATGCCGGTGTTCCACGAGGGCGCCCTGGTCGGCTTCTCCGCCAACACCGCGCACCACGTCGACATCGGCGCCGCGACGCCAGGCCTCATCATCGACGTGCCCGACATGTACGCCGAGGGGATGCTGTTCAACGGGCTGAAGCTGTATGAGGAGGGGCGGCGCAACGAGGCGCTGTGGCGCTACATCCAGGGCAACACGCGGGTGCCGGGCCTGGTGATGGGCGACCTCGCGGCGCAGATCGCCTCGGCGGAACTCGGCGTGCGGCGGTTCCAGGAGCTGCTCGCCACCTACGGCCGCGACACGGTGATGCAGGCGACCCGGCAGCTCATGGACTACTCGGAGGCGGCGCTGCGGCGGGAACTGGCGAAGATCCCCGACGGCGAGTACGTGGCCGAGGGCTTCATGGACGACGACGGCCGCAACCGCGGCAAGCGCCTGCCGGTCAAGGTGACGGTGCGGATCGCGGGCGACGGCGTCGAGGTGGACCTGACCGGCTCCTCCCCCCAGGTGCCCACCGCCTTCAACGTGCCGTTCGAGGGGTCGACCAAGGTCGCCTGCTTCTTCGCCTTCCGCGCCCTGCTGCTCGACACCTACACCAACCCCGATCCGATCCCCGCCAACGAGGGGTCGTTCCGCCCGGTGAAGGTCACGGCGCCGCGCGGCTCCATCTACAATCCCGTGGCCCCGGCGGCGGCGGAGGCGCGGTTCACCCAGATCCAGCGCGTGGTCGATCTCATCATCAAGGCGCTGGCCCCGGTGCTGCCGGACCGCTGCACCGCCGGCAACGCCGCCACCCTGTCCTTCGCCGCCTATTCCGGCGTGCGCCCGTCCGGCGACTACTGGGTGTTCCTGGAGGTGAACGAGGCCGCGATGGGCGGGCGGCCGCAGTCCGACGGGCCGGACACGGTCGAGGAGCTGATGCGCAACACCCGCAACAACCCGCTGGAGGATCTCGGCATGCACCTGCCGCTGATCTGCGATCGCTACGAGATGCGCGACGACGTGTTCCCCGGCGCCGGCAGGTTCCGCGGCGGCATGGGCGTGGTGAAATCCCAGCGTTTCCTCAGCCCCGGCTCCATCACCCACGAGGCGGACCGCCACGACGACCCGCCCTGGGGCGTGTTCGGCGGGAAGGAAGGCCATGGCGGCCGGGTCGAGATCCACAACGCCGCCGACCCGGCGGCGGTCGCGCAGCACCCGGCGAAGTTCTCCGGCCTGCACACGGCGGCGGGCGACGTGATGACCTACCTGTCGCCCTGCGGCGGCGGCTACGGCAACCCGTGGGAGCGCGACCCGCGCAAGGTGCTGGACGACATCCTGGACGGCTACATCACGCCGGAGCACGCGGCCGAGGCCTACGGCGTCGCGGTCATGGCGGTGGATGACGGCTACGGCTGGGCGCTGGACGCGGCGGGGACGGCCGCGCTGCGCGCGACGGCAGGCCGCCGGGCCTCGGCCTAGGAGCGATGCTGCTGACGGAGCGGCCATCCCGGCGGATCGCATGACGACGCTCGACGCGCTGAACGCCGCCGACGCCGCGGGCTTCGTGGCCGCGCTGGGCACGGTGTTCGAGGACGCGCCCTGGGTGGCCGAGCGCGCCGCCGCCGCCCGGCCGTTCCCGACCGTCGCCGCCCTGCAC
>CAHJXG010000291.1 GCA_903644035.1 Rhodospirillales bacterium | reverse complement strand
CCCGAAGCGCGGCGGCGCGGGCCAGTGCCCCGTGCACCTGCAGCACGTCCAGGGGCAGGGAGGCGAGGGCGTCGGCCACGTCGTCGTCGGTCGGGTCCACGAACAGCCCCACCCGCGCCGGGCCGCCGGGGCGGTATGCCGACAGCACGGCAGCCTGGGCCGGCGTCACGGCGCGCGGGGAGGGCGGGAAGAACACGAGGCCGATGTAGTCGGCTCCGGCGTCCGCCGCCGCGTCCAGGGACTCCGGCGAGTTGATGCCGCAGATTTTCACGAGCGTCATGCGATCTCCAAGGCGATGGCGGCAGCGGCGGCGGCCGGGTCGGCGCTGCCGGTGATCGGGCGGCCGACCACGATCCAATCGGCCCCGGCCGCCACGGCGTCCCGTGGGGTCATGGTGCGCGCCTGATCGTGCAACG
Source organism: Rhodospirillales bacterium (assembly GCA_903644035.1). Classification (GTDB taxonomy): domain Bacteria; phylum Pseudomonadota; class Alphaproteobacteria; order Acetobacterales; family Acetobacteraceae; genus CAHJXG01. The sequence goes on along the minus strand of CAHJXG010000291.1, from coordinate 2,153 downwards.
CCGCGCCAGCGGGCCGGATGCCCGGCACCACAAGAGTCGGGCGGGACCCCAGGGCATCCCGCAGCATCGGCGCCTCCTGCGCGCTGCACACCAGCCCGTCGGCGCCGGCGTCCATTGCCAGGCGGGCAAGGCGCAGCACCTGCTGGCGCGGCCCGCCAGCGACGCCGGTCGCGTGCAGGGCGCTGCTGTCGAGGCTGGTCAGCACGGTGACAGCAAGCAGGAGCGGGGGATGCGCGGCGGTGTCGGCGGCGCGCCGGGCCGCCGCCAGCATGGCCCCTCCGCCGCCCGCATGCACCGTCAGCATGGCCGGGCGCAGCGGCAGGACCGCCTGCACGGCGCCCGCGACGGTGTTGGGGATGTCATGCAGCTTCAAGTCCAGGAACACCGGGTGCCGCGTGACTTCGCGGACGCCCGCGGGCCCGTGCGCCAGGAAGAACTGCAGGCCCAGCTTCAAGACGCCGCAATGCGGCGCCACCTCGTCAGCCCATGCCGCCGCCTGACCCGCGTCCGCGGTGTCCAGGGCGACGATCAGGCCGGCCATTACGCGCCGGGCGGCGGCAACGCCATGGCGGAGCCGGCGGCAGCCCTGGGCTGCGCCTTCAAGGCCCGAACCTCGGCCTCAAGCTGCCGCACGGTGCGCTCGGCCTGGCGGGCACGACTGGCTGTGAGCACGCCGGCGCCCCAGGTCATCAGCGCGCCGACGATGAAGAACAGCCCGGCCGCCACCAGGATCGTGACCGACAGCGGCGCGTCGATCATGATGTCGGTGGGCCAAAGCCCCAGCTGCACCACCTGGCGGTTGGACAGCGCGAAGGCGACCAGCACGATCAGCACCGGCACGACGAGCAGGATCCTCATGCGCTAGGCCAACACACGTTCGGCGCGCACGGGCGCGCGGGCCGGCTTGCCGCCACCATCAACCCGCTCCCGCAGCTCCTTGCCCGCCTTGAAGAACGGCACCGCCTTCTCATTGACCGGAACCGCTTCCCCAGTGCGCGGGTTGCGCCCGGTGCGGGCATCGCGCCGCTTCACCGTGAAGGCGCCGAAGCCGCGCAGCTCGACCCGGGTCCCGCGGGCCAGGGCGGCGGTGATCTCTTCGAAGATGGTTGACACGATCAGCTCCACGTCCCGGCTGAGCAGGTGCGGATTGGCGGACGCAAGCTCTGCGATCAACTCGGATTTCGTCATTGTCTCAATCGCCGTAATGCGTTGGAGTTGTTGGCCCGCTTGCGGGAATACCCGCCAAACGATGCCGGACGCATCGCCGCGCGTCAACTGAGCCGCACGCCTTGGCTGCACCCGCCGGGCCGGCCGGCTACTCCGCCGCATGGCCCTGCCACAGCGCCCAGGCTTCGGTTTGGACGATGGGCGACGCGAGCACGCCTGCAGCGGCAGCGTGCAGGAACCCGGCCAGCGTCGCGCCGATGGTGCGGTCGTATAGCCCCCCGGCCTTCAAGTCTTCGGCGGGCATCGTCGTCGGCACGCCATGCTCCCGCGCCAGCCACTCCCGCGCTTCGATCTCGCCGCCGATCTCGTCCACCAGGCCCAGCTTCTGTGCCTGGCGGCCGGTGTAGGCGCGGCCGTCGGCAAGGGCACGCACCTGGGACGCCTCCATATGCCGGGCATCCGCCACCATGCCGACGAACTGGTCATACATGTCGCCGACCAGCCCGTTCAGGTAGTTCCGCCCCTGCGCCGTCAGCCCGCGGGTGAAGCTCGGCTGGTCCTTCAGCGGCCCGGACGTGATCGCCTCCGCCGACAGGCCCAGCCGGCCCAGCAGGCCCGACACGTCCCCGGTCTGCAGGATCACGCCGATGGACCCGGTGAGCGTCGCGTCGCGGGCGAAGATGCGGGCCGCAGGCAAGGCCACCATGTAGCCGGCGGACGCCGCGGTGCCCCGGAGCACCGCCACCACGGGCTTGGCCGCCGCGACTCGCAGCAACGCGCCGCGCAGGCTCTCGCCCCCGGCCACCGAACCGCCGGGACTGTCGATAGAGACGATCACGGCGGGCACGTTGCGGTCCTTCGCCAGCGCCACGACGCCCTCGACCAGCTTGCGGTCCTCGGTGATGACGCCGGTCACGTTGATGCGCGCGATGTGGGGACCGAGGCCCCGGGAGGCCCGCGGCGCCACAAGCGCGATCACCGCCAAG
>CAHJXG010000290.1 GCA_903644035.1 Rhodospirillales bacterium | reverse complement strand
TGCCGCCCTGGCCGTCCGGCAACGGCACCGGCTGACCGCGCTCGCGCGTGATGGCGACGGTCCGGCCCAGCACCGCCCGCGCTGCGGTCGCCCCCATCATGACGGTCAGCACCGGCTTGATCGTGGCGCGTTCCAGGTCGAGCCAGAAGCGGCAGGCGTTGATCTCGCCGACGCCGGGCTTCTCGTGGATGCGCCGCTTGCCGCGCGGGACGAACTTGAAGTGCTTGACCGCATTGGTGACGTAGACGGTCTGCCGGTCCAGCCCGGCCTCCGCCATCGCGCGGTCCAGCAACTGCCCGGCCGGGCCGACGAACGGGCGTCCGGCCAGGTCCTCCTGGTCGCCCGGCTGCTCGCCCACCATGACGATGCGGGCGTTGGGCGAGCCTTCACCGAACACCACCTGCGTCGCCGGTTCCCACAACGGGCAGCGCCGGCAATCCGCCGCCTCCCGCGCAGCCTCGTGCAGGGGACTGCCGTGCTCGGCCATAGGGGCGGTGACGACGCGGGACGAATTCGGGCGAGAAGGATTGGGGGCTGAAAACACGGGCTGCTCCACCATGCTGTCCACGCGGCCTGACGCCGTGCGGATCAATTCGGGAATCGCGGCGGCCTCCGGGAGGTTCCGCCAATACTTCTGCGGCATCTCGGACCGCATCGCGCCGACCTTGAGCCGGGCGGGGTTGAAGATGCTGCTGTAGTACGCCCGCCAATACTCTTCCAGCCGGTCGTCATCGGGCACGTCGGACGGCGAGGCGCCCACCTCGAACCGCAAGGCGTCTCCATCCCAGTGCGCGCTGCGGTAGGGCGTGAGGATGGACCAGGTCATGGTGGCGAAGCGCCGGGCGAAGAACGGGGCGTTGGCCTCGACGATGTAGTGCTCCGGCTCGAACCAGCTCACGTAGCGCGTGCCCTCGGGTTCCGCCACCTCGCGGAAACGCACGAAGGCGCGCATCTTGTGGGTATCGCGCCGCACCGCCTGGGCCAGGCGCTGCGCGCGCTGCACCTCGGGATCGGTGGTCATCTCCAGGATATGCTTCTCGCCGCGGTGGGCGCGCCAGATCAGGCGGTAGAGCAAGGCGAACCGCTCGGGATCGCGCGCCTGGATCACCGTCTCCGCCAGGGTCACCAAGGCGCGCGGCACGGTGAAGCCGCCGGCGGGCGCTGAGATGACTTCCTCCTCGGGTTCGGCGAACAGGTCGGTGACGTCACGCACGGACCAGACGACGTCATCGGGGCCTGTATCCGAGAGCGCCAGTGCCCGCGCCGTGGCCCGCCAGGCGCCCCAGTCGACCTCGTGCGCCAGGACGACCGACCTCATGCGAACATGTCCAGCTGCGCCGCCTGGGGCACCAGGCGCTGCGCCAGCCGTGCGCTGTCCAGCAGGCCGCCGGGCTGGTAGTCCAGCGCGGTGACGAACGGGGCGACCTTGGCCATCGTCATGCGCAGCCGGGCCAGGTCGTCCATGCGCAGCCGCCGGTGCCGCCGCGCCTGCAGCAGCTTGTCCACCGACTTCACGCCCATGCCCGGCACCCGCAGCAGCTGCTCCCGGCTCGCGGTGTTCACGTCCACCGGAAACTGCTCCCGGTGCTGCAAGGCCCAGGCGAGCTTGGGGTCCATCGAAAGGTCCATGTTGCCGGCGGCGTCCAGCGCCAGCTCGTCCGCCTTGAATTCGTAGAACCGCATCAGCCAGTCGGCCTGATACAGCCGGTGTTCCCGCAGCAGCGGCGCGCGCTTAGGCGGCAGGATGGCACTTGCGTCCGGGATGGGGCTGAACGCCGAGAAATACACGCGGCGCAGCCCGTAGTTGCCATACAGGTTGGTGCTGAGCGCCAGGATCTTGCGGTCCGAGCTGTCATCGGCGCCGACGATCATCTGCGTGCTCTGCCCGGCCGGCGCGAAGCGCGCCGACTTCTTCTCGGCCTTCGCCTCGTCGATGCGAAGCCTCATGCGGCCCATGCTGCGGCGGATGCTCGGCATGTCTTTCTCGGGCGCCAGCCGCGCCAGCCCGTCCTCGGTCGGCATCTCCACGTTGATGCTGAGCCGGTCGGCATACAGGCCGGCCTCCAGCAGCAGTTCCGGCGAGGCGTCGGGGATCGTCTTCAAGTGGATGTAGCCGCGGAAGCCGTGATCCACGCGCAGCGCCTTCGCCACCCGGACCACCTGCTCCATCGTGTAGTCGGGGCTGCGGATGATGCCGGAGCTGAGGAACAGCCCCTCGATGCAATTGCGGCGGTAGAAGCCGAGCGTCAGCGTCACGACCTCCTCGACGGTGAAGCGGGCGCGCTGCACGTTGGAGGACCGCCGGTTGATGCAGTACAGGCAGTCGTAGACGCAGCTGTTGGTCAGCAGGATCTTGAGCAGCGAGATGCAGCGCCCGTCCGGCGCGTAGGCGTGGCATATGCCCATGCCCTCGGTCGAGCCGACGCCTGTCTTCTCCCCCAGAGAACTTCGGGTCACCGTGCCGCTCGAAGCGCAGGACGCATCGTATTTCGCCGCGTCGGCCAAGATCCTGAGCTTCGCCAGCAGGTCCATAGAACGTTTGTTCTCCATCAACCGAAATTAAGCAATCCCGGCAAATGTTCAACCGGTTTGGGCTGGCCTATGCTGCGGCATGAGTGCTGATTCCCTGGACTACACGGCCATCGGCGCCGCAAGTTCCCCGATTTTTTCCTGCGACGGGCGTACCCTGTTCCACCTGCAGGGCGCTGGGCTGGCGCAGCTCTGGGCGCTGGAGATCGGAAGCGGGCGGTCCTGGCCGCTCACCGCCCATGACGAGAAGGTGGCCCTGCTGCGCCGCGCTCCCGGCGATGACCGCCTGATCTATGGCATCGACGCCGGCGGCGACGAGCGCCAGCAGCTTTGGCTGCTGCAGGACGGGCAGTCGCGCTGTCTCACCGATGCGCCCGAGGTGATCCACGGCTTCGGCGCCTGGTCTCCGGACGGCAGCCGCATCAGCCTGACCGCCAACGACCGGGACGCGGCGCATTTCGACGTCCTCGTGATGGACCCGGCCACCGGAGAGCGCACGCGGCTGTTTCAGGGCACGCATGAGGCCGCCGCGGCGGCCTGGCACCCCGGCGGCGACCGGCTGGTCGCCATGCTGGACAGGAACAGCGGCGACCAGCGGCCCTTGGTGATCCACCTGGACGGCGCGGTGCAGCCGGTCCCGCGCGCGGCACCGGCGCGCTACGCCAGCCTGCGCTGGACCGCGGACGGCGCCGCCCTCATGGGCCTGACC
>CAHJXG010000289.1 GCA_903644035.1 Rhodospirillales bacterium | reverse complement strand
CGGCGCCTGCGTGCTGCTGCGCCCGGATCAGCACGTGGCGGCGCTGTTCCATCGCTTCGACCGGGACCGGGTGACGGCGGCCATGCGCCACGCCATGGGGCAGGCGACCGCCCCGGCGTTGGAGCGCGTCGCCTGATGCCGCTCGACCTGGCGCCCCGGCTCGCCGACCCCGACCGGCTGTTCGCGGCGCTGGTGGTGGCGCATGACGGGCTGGACCCGGCCGCGTCCCGCCGCCTGGACGCGGCCCTCGTGCTGCTGCTGGCCAACCATATCGGCGATGACGGCGTGGTGCTGCACGCCATCGAGGTCGCTCAATCCGCGGAGGCAGGATCGTGAACGTGATGCGCATGGCGGAGGCGGGGCTGACCCACGCCTACCAGACCGGCTTCGGCAACGGCTTCGAGACGGAGGCGCTGCCGGGTGCCCTGCCGGTCGGGCGCAACTCGCCGCAGCGCTGCCCCTATGGCCTGTATGCCGAGCAGCTCAGCGGCTCCCCGTTCACCGCGCCCCGCACCAGCAACGAGCGGTCCTGGCTGTATCGCATCCGCCCGACCGTGCGGCACTGGGGCCGGTTCCGCCCGGCGGACGCCGGGCTGTGGCGCACGGCACCCAGCGCGGAGATTGCCGTGCCGCCCGCCCCCATGCGCTGGGACCCGCTGCCGCTGCCGGAGCAGCCGACCTCGTTCGTCGAGGGCATCCGCACCATGACCACCGCGGGGGATGCGGACGCGCAGTCCGGCATGGGCGCCCACGTCTATGCCGCCACCCGCTCGATGGTGGACGAGTACCTCTACGACGCCGATGGCGAGCTGCTGATCGTGCCGGAGCAGGGGCGCCTCCGCCTGTGCACGGAGTTCGGCGTGATCGGCCTCGAACCCGGGGAGATCGCCGTGATCCCGCGCGGGGTGAAGTTCCGGGCGGAGCTGCCGGGCGGCCCGTCCCGCGGCTATGTCTGCGAGAACTACGGCGGCGCCTTCACCCTGCCGGAGCGCGGCCCCATCGGCGCCAACTGCCTGGCCAACCCGCGCGACTTCATGACTCCCGTGGCGGCCTATGAGGACCACGAGGCCCCGTCGCGCCTGTTCGTCCGGCAGGGCGGCGCGCTGTGGGTGGCCGACATCGGCCAGAGCCCGCTCGACGTGGTGGCCTGGCACGGCAACTACGCGCCGTACAAGTATGACCTCCGCCGCTTCTCCCCCATCGGGCCCCTGCTGTTCGACCATGCGGACCCCAGCATCTTCACCGTGCTGACCGCGCCCAGCGAGACGCCCGGCACCGCCAACGTCGATTTCGTCTGCTTCCCCGACCGCTGGCTGGTGGCCGAGGACACCTTTCGCCCGCCCTGGTATCACATGAACTGCATGAGCGAGTTCATGGGCCTGATCTACGGCCAGTATGACGCCAAGCCCCAGGGCTTCGTGCCCGGCGGATGCAGCCTGCACAACGCCATGCTGCCGCACGGTCCCGACGCGGACGCCTTCGCCCAGGCGAGCACGGCGGAGCTTGGCCCGCACAAGCTGCAAGGCACCATGGCGTTCATGTTCGAAAGCCGGCACCGCCAGCGCGTGACCGCCTTCGCGGCGGGCGCGCCGCAGCTGCAGCAGGGCTACCAGGACTGCTGGGCCGGGCTGCGCAAGCACTTCGACCCGACCAACCCGAGTGCGGGGACGCCCTGACATGGCCATCGACCACACGCACGACCCGTCGCTGCAAAGCTGGGTGGCGAGCGCCAACGGGCACCCGGACTTCCCGATCCAGAACCTGCCCTTGGGCGTGTTCGGGCCGCTGGCCGGCGCCCCGCGCGGCGGCATCGCCATCGGCGACATGATCCTCGACCTCCGCGCGGTGCACGAGGAGGGGCTGCTGGACGAGGAGGCGCAGGGCGCCGTCCATGCCTGCATCGGCCCGTCGCTCAACCCGTTCCTGGCGCTGGGCGCCGGCCCGCGCGTCGCGCTGCGCGATGCCGTCAGCGCCCTGCTGCAGGACGGCTCGGACGAGCGCCCGCATCTGCTGCACCGGGCGGAGGACTGCATCCTGTACCTGCCGGCGCATGTCGGCGACTACACGGACTTCTACGCCGGCATCCACCATGCGGAGACGACGGGCAGGCTGTTCCGCCCGGACGCGCCGCTGCCGCCGAACTACAAGTGGGTGCCGATCGGCTACCACGGCCGGGCCAGCAGCCTGCGGCCCAGCGGCGCCGAGGTGCGGCGCCCCAACGGCCAGCGCAAGCCCGCGTCCGAGGCGGTGCCGAGCTACGGGCCGAGCCGCAACCTCGACTACGAGCTGGAACTCGGCGTCTGGGTCGGCCCCGGCAACGCGCTCGGCACCGCCATTCCCATCGGCGAGGCGGCGGGGCACATCGCCGGGTTCTGCCTGCTGAACGACTGGTCGGCGCGGGATGTCCAGGGGTGGGAGTCGCAGCCGCTCGGCCCGTTCCTCGCCAAGAGCTTCTCCACCACGATCAGCCCCTGGATCGTGACGCCCGAGGCGCTGGCGCCGTTCCGCAGCGCCCAGTTGCCCCGCCCGCCCGGCGACCCGGCGCCGCTGCCCCACCTACACGACCCCGCGGACCAGGCCGGCGGGGCGCTGGACTTGGAGCTTGAGGTGCTGCTGATCACCGCCGCCATGCGCAAGCAGGGCCTGGCGCCGCACCGGCTGTCCATCGGATCGAGCCTGGCGCTGTACTGGACGCCGGCGCAGCTGCTCGCGCACCATGCGAGCAACGGCTGCAACCTGAACCCCGGCGACCTCATGGGCACCGGCACCATCTCCGCGCC
>CAHJXG010000288.1 GCA_903644035.1 Rhodospirillales bacterium | reverse complement strand
GTGACGCAGCAGGTGGTCCGCCAGCACGCAGGCCAGCATCGCCTCGCCCACCGGCACGGCGCGGATGCCGACGCAGGGGTCGTGCCGGCCGCGCGTCACCAGGTCCACCTCCCGCCCCGCCCGGTCCACCGCCTGGCGCGGCACCAGGATGGAGCTGGTGGGTTTCACCGCGAAGCGCGCCACCACCGGCTGACCCGTCGAGATGCCGCCCAGGACGCCGCCCGAATGGTTCGAGCCGAACTGCACCAGCCCGTCCTGCATCCGCATCTCGTCGGCGTTGCCCTCGCCCTCCAGGGCGGCGGCCGCGAAGCCGTCGCCGATCTCCACGCCCTTCACCGCGTTGATGCCCATGAGCGCCGCCGCGATGTCGGCGTCGAGCTTGCCGTAGATCGGCGCGCCCAGGCCCGGCGGCACGCCGTCCGCCACCACCTCGATCACGGCACCCACGCTGGAGCCGGACTTGCGAATCGCCGCCAGCTGCTCCTCCCACGCCGCCGCGGCGGCCGGGTCCGGACAGAATAGCGGGTTCTGCTGCACGGCGTCCCAGTCCCAGCGCGCGCGGTCGATGGCATGGGCGCCCATCTGCACCATGGCGCCGCGCACCCGCACGCGGTCCCCCAGCACGATGCGGGCGATGGCGCCGGCGGCGACGCGCATCGCCGTCTCCCGCGCGCTGCTGCGCCCGCCGCCCCGATGGTCGCGGATGCCGTACTTCAGCTCATAGGCGAGGTCGGCGTGGCCCGGGCGGAACTGCTGGGCGATGTCGCCGTAGTCGCGGCTGCGCTGGTCCACGTTCTGGATCTCGAGCGCGATGGGCGTGCCGGTGGTCAGGCCGTCGAGCGTGCCCGACAGGATGCGGACCTCGTCCGGCTCCTGACGCTGGGTCGTGTAGCGCGACTGGCCCGGGCGGCGCCGGTTGAGCCAGGGCTGGATGTCGGCCTCGGTGAGCGGGAGGCGCGGCGGGCAGCCGTCGACGACGCAGCCGATGGCGGGTCCGTGGCTTTCGCCCCAGGTGGTGACGCGGAACAGGTGGCCGAAGCTGTTGTGGCTCATGGGGCGGTGCGGGGTCCTAGGAATCGCCGGCCACGTTGATGTCGGGCGCGGCCGGGTTCTTCATGCCGACGACGTGGTAGCCGCTATCGACATGGTGCACCTCGCCGGTCACGCCAGATGACAAAGGGCTGAGCAGGTACAACCCGGCGCCCCCCACCTCCTCCAGCGACACGTTGCGCTCCAAAGGCGAGTTGTACTGGTTCCAGCGCAGGATGTAGCGGAAGTCGCCGATGCCGCTGGCGGCCAGCGTCTTCATCGGGCCTGCCGAGAGCGCGTTCACCCGGATGCCCTGTCCGCCGAGGTCGGCGGCGAGGTAGCGCACGGAGGATTCCAGCGCCGCCTTCGCCACCCCCATCACGTTGTAATGCGGCATGACGCGCTCGGCGCCGAGGTAGCTGAGCGTCAGCAGCGAGCCGCCGGGGCGCATGAGGGGCACCGCGCGCTGCGCCACGGCGGTGAAGGAGAAGCAGGAGATGTCCATCGCCACCAGGAAGGCCTGCCGCGGGGTGTCGAGGTACTTGCCCCGCAGGTACGCCTTGTCCGCCCAGCCGATGGCGTGCACCAGGAAGTCGATGCCCGGGCCGTCCTGGCACCAGGCGTCACCGATGGCCGCGAAGGCCGCGTCGATGCTGGCGTCGTCCGACACGTCGCAGGGGATGACGAGCGAGCTGCCGACGCTTTCGGCCAGGGGCCGCACCCGCTTGCCGAGCGCGTCGCCCTGGTAGGTGAAGGCGATCTCCGCCCCTTGGGCCGCGCAGGCGGCGGCGATGCCCCAGGCGATGGAGCGGTCGTTCGCCACCCCCATGATGACGCCGCGCTTGCCCCGCATCAGGGTCCCCTGGGGAATCGGGCTGGCATCCGGCATGGAGGGGACCTCGCTGGGGTATGGGATGGTCGGGTGGTGGCACATGCGCGCGCAGGGGGGAAGCCCCGGGGGTGCCACTTGGCGGGTCCGGCCCATTTCGGCATGGTGCGCCCAACTCAAGGACCCGTCATGCCCGATACCCCGCTGCCCTCCATCGAGACCCGCGGCATCCCCGAGGCCGCCGACCCGTTCCGGCTGTTCCAGGCCTGGCTCGACGAGGCCGGGCGGACTGAGCCGAACGACCCCAACGCCATGACCGTCGCCACCTGCACGCCCGACGGCAGGCCCTCGGCACGGATCGTGCTGCTGAAGGACTTCGACGCGCGGGGCTTCGTGTTCTACACCAACCGGGAGGGGCGCAAGGGCGGCGAGCTGATCGCCAACCCGCACGCGGCGCTGCTGTTCCACTGGAAGACGCTGCAGCGCCAAGTGCGGGTCGAGGGGGCGGTGGAGGCGGTGACGGACGCCGAGGCCGACGCCTACTTCAACAGCCGCGCCCGCATCTCGCGGCTGGGTGCCGGCGCGTCGGACCAGTCGCGCCCGCTGCCGTCGCGGGCCGAGCTGGAGCGGCGGGTGGCGGAGCTGGACGCGCGCTACCCCGGCGACACCATCCCGCGCCC
>CAHJXG010000287.1 GCA_903644035.1 Rhodospirillales bacterium | reverse complement strand
GGCGCCCAGCGCCGCCGCCCCGCTCCCCTGGCCCTGCCCCATGCCGTTCCTCGCGATGGAGGCGGAGATCATGCGCGTCCTCGCTGCCCTGGACGCGGCCGGCATCGACCCCGCGCCGACCCGGGGCGAGAACACCGCGGCCAACGTGATGCTCGGGCCGGACGGCGCGCTGCGCCTGGTGGACTTCGACCGGGCCGTGGATGGCGACCCGCTGTACGACGTCGGCGCGCTGTGCCAGGAGCTGGGCTGCGACGATGACGAGCGCGCCGGGTTCGTCGAGATGTACATGCGCCGCGCCCCGGCGGCGGCGCTGGCGCGCGTGCGGCTCTATGGCCTGGTGGACGACTTCCTGTGGGGCTGCTGGGGGATGGCCGCCGAGACGGTCCCCGCGATGGCCGGCCTCGGGTGCTTCAAATACGCGAGCACCCGGTTCCTGCGCCTCGCCTTCGACCTGCAGGCCCTGGACCTCGACGCGCTGCGCCGGGCGGTCTGAGCAGATGGACCGGCCGGCGCACCCGGAGGCCGAGCGGCGGATCGCCGCCGTGCCGCTGTGGCGGGGCCGGGAGGTCTCGGCGCAGCGTCTGCACGGGGGCAACACCAACCACGCCTGGCGCGTGACGGTGCGTGATCCCGACGCCTGCTATTTCCTGAAGCTGCACGGGACCGGCACCGACGACTTCATCGACCGGGAGACCGCCCGCGAGGCCGCGGCCCGGGCCGGCGAGATGGGTCATGCCCCGAAGCTGCATCTGTACGACCCGGCGGCCGGCGTGGAGGTGTTCGAGTTCCTGCAGGGCTATCGGAGCTGCGACACGCTCGACGCCTTCGATCCGGTGATCCGCCGGGGCATCGTCGACATCTACCGCTCCATCCACGGCGCCGCGCCGCTGCGGCGGAGCAACACGGGCTTCGAGCAGTTCGACCGGCACCTGCGCCGTGCGGAGGCGCTGCGGCTGCCGATCCGGGGGGGCGTCGAGGACCTGGTGGCGGCCAGGACGAGGATCGGGCACGCCGTGGCGGCGGCCGGGATGGACCTGCGCTTCTGCTTCAACGACAGCTTCATCGCCAACTACATGGTCGACGACCGCCGGACGGTCAGGATCGTCGATTGGGAGTTCGCGGGGAACAACGACCCCTACTGGGACCTCGCGATGTTCGCGCTGGAAACCTTCCGCACGGGCCGTGACGACATCGACGAGATGCTGGAATGGCATGACGGCCGCGCCCGCCCGGAGATCGCGGCCCGGGTGTCGGCATACGCCGCGCTCGCCGCCGCGACGTGGGGCCTGTGGGCGGCCTGCCAGGACGCGACCTCGGCGCTGCCGTTCGACTTCGGGAAATACGCCGGCATCCTGCTCATGAAGGCGCGCGGGCTGATGGCGCAGCCGGCATGGGCGGAGGGGCTGGCCCGGCTGTGACCGGACGACATCACCAACCATGAGGGGGAAGGACGTCATGCTGAACTTACGTCGGAGAGAGGTGCTGTCCGCCGCCGGGGCCGCCGCCTTGTTGCCGGGCCGGGCGGGCTGGGCTCAGGACCGGCGCGCCCGCACGCTGCGGCTGGTCCCGTCCACCGACCTCGTGTTCCTGGACCCCATGTTCGTGGATGCCCTGGTGTCGATCCAGCACGGCTACCACGTGTTCGACACGCTGTACGGCGTGAACCACAGGCTCGAGCCGCAGCCGCAGATGGCGGAGGGGCACGAGGCCTCGGCGGATGGGCTGTCGTGGACGATCCGCCTGCGCCCGGGCCTCGTCTTCCACGACGGGCAGCCGGTGCGGGCGGCGGATTGCATCGCGAGCCTTGCGCGCTGGAGCAAGCGCGACACCGCGGGCCGCGTGGTCGCGGCGTATCTCGACGACTACACGGCGTTGGACGAGCGGACGTTCCGGGTCAGGTTCAAGCAGCCCTTCCCGCACTTCCTGCACGCCATCGGCAAGCCGCACATCACGCCGGCCTTCATCATGCCGGAGCGGCTGGCGCAGACGCCGATCACCAGCGCGGTGACGGAGATGGTCGGCTCCGGCCCCTACCGGTTCCTGGCCGCGGAGTGGCGGCCCGGCAGCCTCGTCGCCTATTCCCGCTTCGAGGGCTACGTGCCGCGGCAGGAGCCGGCGGACTGGACCTCCGGCGGCAAGGTGGCCCATTTCGACCGCGTGGAGTGGCACGTCATCCCGGACCAGGCGACGGCGTTCGCCGCCCTGCAGCGTGGGGAGGTCGACTGGATGGAGAGCGTCTCCGCCGACCTGCTTCCGCTCGCGCGGCGGGACCGGACCCTTCGCACCGCGCATGACGACCCGTTCGGCAAGCTGCTGGTCATGCGGTTCAACCACCTGCAGCCGCCGTTCAACAACGTGAAGCTGCGGCAGGTGATGATGAAGGCGGTCCACCAGGAGGACTACTTCTCGACGCTGAACGGCGGCGACCCCGACAATTCGCAGGACTGCTTCGCCGCGCTGCCCTGCACCTTGCCGACCGTGCGGCAACTCGGACAGGGCCGGTTCGGAGGGCTGCACGGCGACGGTGCGGGGATCGCGGAGGCGGCGAGGGCCGCAGGCTACGCCGGCGAGACGGTCGTCGTGCTGAACGCGGCGGACAGCCTGGTGATCGCGCCCTTGGGACGCGTCACGGCCGACCTGCTGACCCGGGCGGGCTTCAAGGTTGAGCTGCAGGAGATGGATTTCGGGACCATGCTGAAGCGCCTCACCTCGCAGGAGCCGGTCGGGAATGGCGGCTGGAGCGTGTTCTGCACGGCCTGGCCCACCGTCGCGATCGCCAACCCGATGCAGAACCTGACCATACGCGGGGAGGGCCGCCGCGGCTACGCGGGGTGGTACGAGAGCGCCGCGATGGAGGGGCTTGTGAAGGACTGGATCGGCGCCACGACGCCGCAGGACCAGGCGGCGGCGGAGGACAGGATCCACCGCCTCGCCCTGGCGGACGTTCCCACGCTCGCGCTGGGGATGTTCAAGCCCAACATGGCCTACCGGGCGGACCTGGACGGGGTGCTGTCCGGATCGGTCCGCTATCCCTGGAACCTGAAGCGCAGCTGATGGCCGCGTCCGCCTCGCGGCGCCTGGGCGCGCTGGCCGGCGGCGCGGTCCGCGCCCTGCTGGCCCGCAACCCGGTGATCCTGGTGCCGCTCGGCAGCTTCGAGGACCAGGGGCCCCACGCGCCCATGGGGGACTACCTGTGCGCGGAGCGGGTCGCCGAGCTGATCGCGGACCGGGCGTCGTCGCTGGGGGCGGAGACCTACGTGGCCCCGGTGCTGCCCTATGGCGCCGACGACATCTTCGGCTCCAGCCCGGGCGGCGCCGTGCTGTCCCAAACCACATACCGGGCCGTGCTGAGGGACCTGTTCGACAGCCTGCTGCGGCACGGGACGACGCGCTTCATCGTCATCAACGGCCATGGCGGCAACACGCAGCCCGTGCACGACGTGACGAAGGAGATCCACAGGACGCGCGGCGTGCTGATCCCGAGCATGTACATCTGGCGGATCGCCCACACGCTGCTGCCGTCGGTGGTGGGGGAGGAGATCGGGGCGCGGTCGTTCGGCCATGGCGCGGACCCCTTGACCAGCATCGTGATGCATCTGATGCCCGACCTGCACCGCGCCGACCTGGTCGCGGCGCCGCGTGCCCCGCGCGACGTCATGGGCCTGCCGATGGCCTCGCTCGTGACGGTGGGCTTCAAGGGCGCGGAGATCCACGTGCCCGTCGAATACCACGCCTCCGTCCCCGATGGCGTGTGGCACGGCGACCCGCGGCTGGCCTCGGCCGAGACGGGACGGGCCATCACCGAGCGGCTTGTGGGGATCGGAGCCGATTTCGTCGTCCACTACGCCGGGCACGGCGGCGCGCCCGCTCCGGCCCGGCTCTAGCGTTCGGAGGCGACGAGCACCTCCACGCCGGCCGCGTCCAGCGCGCGGGCCGTCCGCTCGGGCGGGGCCGCGTCCGTCACCAGGCGGCGGGCGCAGCGGAGCGGCCCAACCTCGAACAGCGCGGTGCGGGAGAACTTCGACGAGTCGGCGAGCAGCGTGACGCAGTCCGCCTGCGCGATCATGGCGCGCGCCACCTCGGCCTCGTTGATGTCGAAGTTCATGAACCCGTCCGGTCCCAGCGCGCCGATGGTGAGGAAGGCGTGGGTCGTACGGAACCGCTTGATCTGCTCGATGCACAGGGGGCCGACCGTCTCCTCGACCTCCGGATGGTACTCGCCGCCCAGCAGGAACACGCCGGCGAAGTTGCGCGTGCGGGTCAGGCGCTCGGCGATCACCGGGGAGTTGGTGACGACCGTCAGGCGGTGCCGCTGCGCCAGCTCCTCCGCGAAGGCCACCGTCGTGGACCCGGTGTCGATGAACATCGAGCTGCCTTCATCCGGCAGCGCGGCGGCGAGCCGGGCGATCTGGCGCTTCTGCAGCGCATGCTCGCCCATCCTGATGCTGAACGGGCTTTCCTGGTCGGGCTGCGGGGTCTCCGCGCCGCCATGGAACTTCCGCAGCAGGTTCTGGGCCGCCAGCGCCGACAGGTCGCGCCGGATGGTCTCCTGCGAGCTTCCGGTCTGCTGGGCCAGCTCGGCCACGGTCAGGCGTGCATGTTGCTGAAGCAGGTCCAGAATGGCAAATCGACGGGGTTCAGGCCGCAAGTCCACACTCCTATTGACGGTTCGGCCATTCAAATCTACCATTCGGTCATTCTGACGGCCAGCTTCTCGTCATGTTTTAACCCTTACCAGGTCGCCTGCAATGGCAGCAATTTTCGATGCGGCGGTGATCGGAGGCGGCGTGGTGGGGTGCGCCACGCTGCGCCGGCTGGCTGTCGGCGGCCTCCGGACCGTGCTGCTGGAAAAGAGCGCCGACATCCTTTCGGGCGCGAGCAAGGGCAACAGCGGCATCCTGCACACCGGCTTCGACGCCCCGGCGGGCAGCCTCGAGCTGCGGCTCATGCAGTCGGGCTATCGCGAGTACATGCGGATCGCACCGCAGCTGAACCTCCCCATGCTGGAAACGGGCGCGATGGTCGTCGCCTGGACCGACGCGGAGATGCATCGGCTCGGGGCGGTGGAGGAGCTTGCGCGCGCGAACGGGGTGGACGACGTGGCCCCGTTGTCCCGCGCGCAGGTCCTGGAACGGGAGCCGCATCTGTCGCAGGGGGTCCGAGGCGGCCTGCTGGTGCCGGGCGAGCACGTGATCGACCCGTGGTCCGCGCCGCTCGCCTACGCGCTGCAGGCGGTCGCCCACGGCGCGGAGGTGCGGCGGCAGGCCGAGCTGCTGGGCGGCGAGCACGACGGCGAGGCGTGGACCCTGCAGACGTCGCAGGGGGCGGTGCGGGCGCGCTGGGTGATCAACTGCGCCGGGCTGTTCGGCGATGTGGTGCAGCAGCGGCTGACCGGGGCGTCGGCGTTCCAGATCAAGCCGCGGAAAGGCCAGTTCGCCGTGTTCGACAAGGCTGCGGCCGGCCTGCTGCGGACCATCGTGCTGGCGCTGCCGAACGAGCGGACCAAGGGCGTGGTGCTGACGCGGACCGCCTTCGGCAACGTCCTGGTCGGCCCCACCGCCGAGGAGCAGGACGACCGGCAGCGCGCCGCCGTGGACACCGCGACCCTGGAATGGCTGGTGGAGCAGGCGGTGGCGGTCCTCCCCGCCTTGGCCGACGTGGACGTGACGGCGACCTATGCCGGCCTTCGCCCGGCGACGCAGTCAAAGGAGTACCACATCACCCTCGACCGCGACCGGACCCTCGTGACGGCGGGCGGCATCCGCTCGACCGGCCTGACCGCGGCCCTGGGCATCGCCGGCTACGTGGCGGAGCTGGTGGGCTGCGGGGAGGCCGCGCCGGTCGCCTGGCCGCGCGTG